>NZ_JANOCG010000127.1:0-17104 GCF_031412075.1 Rhizobacter sp. | reverse complement strand
AGCCGTCACCACGGCATGGCGCCCGTGCTCTATGGCAATTGCCAGGCGGGATGGGCTGTGACCCTGCTTGCAGCAGATTGCGAAGGACTCGCAGGCGTCACCGTTCTCAACGGGTCTCCGCTTTCCTATTGGGCGGGCGCTTCCGATGTCAACCCCATGCGTTTGTCGGGCGGCTTGATGGGTGGCAGCTGGATGACCCACCTGCTGGCCGACCTGGGCAACGGCAGGCTCGACGGCGCCTGGCTGGTGCAGAACTTTGAAAACCTGAGCCCGGCGAACACGCTGGTGGACAAGACATACAAGGTCTTCGCCAACATCGACACCGAGCGACAACGCTTCCTGGATTTCGAGCGGTGGTGGACCGGCTACTACTTCCTCGGCCGCGAAGAGATCCTCACGATCATTCAAGACCTGTTCATCGGCAACAAGCTCGAGCGTGGAAAGCTGAAGATCGACGAGCACTGCTTCGGCGACTTGAAGCGCATTCGCAATCCTGTCGTGATCTTTGCGTCCAGTGGCGACAACATTTCGCCGCCCCATCAAGCGCTCAATTGGATCCCGGCGGTCTACCCCACCACGGCCGACCTGAAGAAGGCTCGGCAGCGCATCGTCTACCTGTTGAACCCGCAAGTCGGTCACCTGGGCATTTTTGTTTCTGCAAGCGTGGCAGAACTCGAGCACCGCGCCATTCTGGAAAGTCTTGGCGATCTGGAGGCACTCAAACCCGGGCTGTACGAGATGAAGATCAGCAACCCGACGGGCGACCCCGACTGCCGCAAGCCGCAGTACACGGTTCACTTTGAAGAACTTGAGGTCGAGCAGATTCGATACCCGTACCCGCAACGGTCGTTCGAGAAAGTTCAAGCCGTTTCGGAATGGAACGAACAGCTTTATCAGAACGCGCTGAGCCCTTGGGAGGCCGACACAAGCCAATCGATGTCGCAGTCGCTCGACAGATACCGAGTGGTCAGGGATCGCGCGAGTGAGCAGCTCTTCTCCTTGCTTTATGGAAAGGAATAGATCGTGAAGTCCACTCACCAGGTTTCCAGGTGGATGCTCACGGGCTGCGGCGTTTGGCTCGTGGCATTGGGGGTGTACTTCATCTTTCTGCGCCCCGCCCTGTTGCCTGAAGACCCTCGCTTCATGGGCACCACACTCGAACAGCTCCGGCTTGCCGCGCCCGGCCTCGAGGCTTGGTTGCAGAAGGTGTTCACGGTCATGGGCGGGTTCATGGCCGGGGCGGGCGTGTTGACCGTGCTTGTTGCCACTGTTGCGATGCCGCTGCGGGCCAAGGGCACGTCATGGGCCCTTGCCATTGCGGGCGCATTGACCGTGGTGCTGATGAGTGCCACCAACTTCGCGCTGCATTCCGATTTCAGATGGCTCCTGTTGCTGCCGGCCTTGGTCTGGCTCGCGGGCCTTGTCGTTTATCTCTTGGATCGAAGCGCCAGCTCGCTGATGCTGCGCCACGAAAGCAGCGGGTTTGTCCAGGCACCGGTGGATCGTGTCTTTGCGCTTGTGGACGATCACGCGCGACTGTCTTCGCACATGAGCGAGCCGTCCTGGAAGATGGGCGGTGGCCACATGAAGACTGAACTCGATAAAGGTCTGGGACTGGAGCTTGGGTCTCACATCCGCCTGTCGGGGCGGGTCTTCGGCCTTGACCTGTCGGTCGATGAGATCGTGGTGCAACGTGCGCCTCCCTACCTCAAGGTCTGGAAGACCACCGGCGTGCCAAAACTTCTGGTTGTCGGGCATTACAGGATGGGTTTCGAGCTAACGCCCGAAGGGGATGGTTCAAGGCTGCGCGTCTTCATCGAATACGCGTTGCCGGAAAGCGTGCCCGGTGCCTGGCTCGGTCGCGTGTTCGGCCGGTACTACGCCCAGTGGTGCACCCGCCAGATGGTTGACGATGCCGTCAAGCACTTTCAAATGCCGCCCTCGGCACATCAATTCAATTGATTCCTTTTGGAGAACAGAACATGCGCAAACTGACCACGGCCCTCGCGGCAAGCTTCGTCATCGGCCTGACCGGCTGCGGCTACAACACCTTTCAAACCACCGACGAGCAGGTGAAGGCAGGGTGGTCTGAGGTGGTCAACCAATACCAACGTCGCGCCGACCTGATTCCCAACCTGGTCAACACCGTCAAGGGCGAGGCCAATTTCGAGCAAGACACGCTGACGCAGGTGGTCGAAGCGCGTGCCAAGGCCACGTCGATCCAGGCCACGCCGGAGTTGATCAACGACCCTGCGGCGTTCCAGAAATTCCAGCAGGCGCAGGGGCAGCTGACGGGTGCGCTGTCGAGGCTGATGGTGGTGTCGGAACGGTATCCGAACCTCCGGGCCAACCAGGGCTTCCGGGATCTGTCGGCGCAACTGGAAGGCACCGAGAACCGCATCACCCTGGCCCGCAACAGCTACATCAAGTCGGTGCAGGACTACAACGTGACGGTGCGCTCGTTTCCGTCCAACCTGACGGCGATGGTGTTCGGCTACAAGGAGAAAGCGACCTTCGCCGTCGAGAACGAGAAGGACATCGCCAAGCCGCCCAGTGTCGGGTTCGATGCCGCCCCGGCCAAGCCTGCAGGAGCCGGGTCGGGGGTAGCCAGGTGATCAGGCGCACAGCCTTCGGCACCCTCGGCAGGGCACTGCTGTACGCCAGCGTTGTCGCGTGTGCGCTTGGCTGGCAATCGCGCGCCACCGCGCAGCTGCCCGTCCCGCCGCTGACCGGGCATGTGATCGACCAGACCGGCACCTTGACGGCGGAGCAGAAGGCCACCCTGGAGCAAACGCTGGTCGCCTTCGAAGCGAGGAAGGGCAGCCAACTCGCGGTGTTGATGGTGGCGACCTCGGCGCCCGAAACCATCGAGCAGTACGCCTTGCGCGTGGCCGAGCAGTGGAAGCTCGGGCGAAAGAAGGTGGATGACGGCGCCATCCTGGTTGTTGCCAAGAACGACCGCGCGATGCGCATCGAGGTGGGGTACGGCCTGGAGGGCGCGCTCAACGACCTCACCAGCAAACGCATCATCAGCGAAGCCATCCTGCCGCAGTTTGTGAAGCAGGACTTTGACGCCGGCATCACGGCCGGAGTGGCTCAGATGATCCGCGTGATGGACGGTGATCCACTGCCAGCGCCGAGCAGCAAGCCCTCTGGCGGGGGCATCGGCGAGGGCCAGCAGTACGTTCCCATGCTCTTCATTCTGGCCTTGGCCGTGGGGGGCGTGTTGCGCGCCGCCTTGGGCAAGCTGCCGGGTTCGCTGGCCACCGGAGGCGTGGTTGCCGTGATCGCCTGGTTCGTGGTGGGCGTTTTGCCTGCGGCGCTGACCGCGGGCGTGGTCGCGTTGTTGGTCACCTTGTTTGGCGGCGGCATGGTCGGGCACGGAATGGGCGGGCGCCACGGCGGGGGTGGCCGCGGTGGGGGTGGCTTTGGTGGTGGCGGTGGTGGCTTCGGCGGTGGTGGTGCGTCGGGAAGGTGGTAGCCATGAACATCAAACGAATTTTCAAACACATCTTGGCGACGGATGGGCAAGTGAGCCGTGCCTTCCCGCCCAGCGCGTTGAGCGCCATCGACAAGGCGATCGAGGCCAGCGAGAGCTCGCATGCCGGAGAAATACGGTTCGTTGTGGAAGCGGCCCTGGATGGTTCACCGCTGTTCAAAGGGCAAACGGCGCGAGAGCGCGCGATCGATCTGTTCTCGCAACTGCGCGTGTGGGACACGCAGCACAACACCGGCGTGCTGATCTACCTGCTGATGGCAGATCGGGCCGTGGAGATCGTGGCCGACCGCGGCATCGATGCCAAGGTAGACGCGCAGGAATGGAGCCGCGTGTGCCGCCAGATGGAAACCGCCTTCGGCCAGTCCAACTTTGAAGGCGGTGTGGTAAGTGGCGTGCAAGCGGTGACGCAGCGCCTGGCGCAGCACTTTCCTGCCCAAGGTCACAACAGCAACGAGTTGCCGAACCAGTCTGTGGTTTTGTGACGCTTCAGGAGTTTTTCTCATGCATGCGAACCGAATCAAAAGGTTGTTTGCCGTCACCCAGATCGTCATGCTTGCTGCAGCCGGGCCGGCACTTGCGGCGGCCGGAAAGGTCTACGTGGCCGACGAGCGGGCGAACACGGTCACCGTCATCGACGCTGCCAGCTTCAAGAAGATCGAGAGCATTTCGGTCGGGCAGGGCCCGCACAACGTCCAGGTCTCACCCGATGGCAAGTGGCTCTGGGTCACCAACAACGGCGAGCCCGGCATGGCAGCCGAAAAAATGCCAGCAGGAAAGATGCCAAAAGGTGAGCACGCAGCGATGGGCGGGGCCGGAGCGGTGTGGGTCATCGACACCGCCAGCAACAAGGTGGTGGCCAAGGTGCCGGTCGGCAAGCACCCCGCGCACGTGGTGGTGTCGGGGGATGGGCGCACCGCCTACATCACCAATGGCACAGACAACACGGTCAGCGTGGTGGACACCGCGACCCAGCGTGTCAGCGACGTCATCGCGGTCGGGTTGGCGCCCCACGGCCTTCGGATCAGCCCCGATGGCTAGCAGGCGTGGGTCGCCAACCTCAAGGCGGGCACGGTGTCGGTGATCGAAACGGCCAGTCGCAAGCAGGTCGCCGAGATCGCCGTCGGCAAGGGCCCGGCGCAGGTGGGCTTCACGCCGGATGGCCGGTTTGGCTTTGTGTCCTTGTCGCAGGAGAACCAGCTTGCGGTGATCGATTTTGCGAGCCGCCAGGTGATTCGCAAACTTGTTGTGGGCACCGTGCCGATCCAGTTGTACGCCACGCCCGACAGCGCGCTCGTCCTGGTCGCGAACCAGGGCACACCGAAGAAGCCTGGCTCCACGGTCAGCGTCATCGACCTTGCCACCATGAAGGTGGCCGCAACGATCAAGACCGGGGCGGGCGCGCACGGCGTGGTGATTGATCGCGAGGGGCGTCATGCCTTCGTGACCAACACGTTTGCAAACACCGTGTCGGTCATCGACATTGCCGCACGCAAGGTCGTCTCAACGGTCGCGGTGGGCAACGGCCCGAACGGCATCAGCGTGGGCCCATGACCACACTGCGCCCCGTGCAACTGGCATGGCTGGCGGCGGCGGTTGTCGTCGTCTCTGCCGGCTACGGGGCGCTCTTGCCGGTGCTGCCAGGGTGGCTGGCTTCGTTGCTGCCCGGCGCCAACGCCAGCGAGGTCGGCCGTCACGTGGGCTTTTTAAGCGGTGTGTATGCGGCCGGCGTGCTGTTGGGGGCGCCCCTCTGGGGCATCGCGGCGGATCGTGTCGGGCGCGGCCGAATCTTGATCTTTGGGCTCGTGGGGTATGTCGCGAGCCTGTTGCTGCTGCTGGTTCCGGCCTTGGCCGCCTTGTGGGGCATCTACGCGTTGCGCGGCGCGACGGGTTTTTTGTCGCTGCGGTCGTCCCGGTGGTCGCAGCTCTGGTGGCGCAACACACGCCTGAGGCGAAGCGGGCGCGACGTTTCGCCTGGCTGGGCGCCATGTCCTTGCTTGGATTTCTGTTCGGGCCCGCACTCAGTGAAGTGGCTGGCGGCCTCGGGGCGTGGATAGCTGACGGAGTTGTGTCTCCGCTGGTGACTGCGCGCGTCGTGCTGATCCTGTCTGCGTTGCTGGGCGGGTTGATCATGCTCGGGTTGGCCGTCACCTTGCCTGCGTCTCCCGACACGCGTGAGGCACATCAGCGCAAGGCGGTGAGTTCCGCACAAGGCCGCCCTGCCGCGCTGTTGTGGCTGAGCGCGGTGGTGATGTTCGTACTGGCCGGCTTTGAATTGGGGCTTGTGCTGCAGCAGGGGCCTCAGCAAGGCGGTCGGTCATCCCGAGAGGCGGCCATCATGTTGGCCCAGTGCAGCCTGGTCATGCTCGGGGTCAATGCGCTGCTCTTCATCACGTCGCTGCTCGAAAAGATTGCGGCGCAACACCTGATCGGTACCGGGTTGCTTCTCGCAATCATTGGCTTGGTCGTGCTGGCGGCAGATCGCTCTGATGGCTGGATGTACCTCGGCGTGAGCCTGACTTCAGCCGGCACGGGACTTGTGCTGCCGGTCGTCGCCTATCTGGCGGCCGGTGCTTCGCCGCAGAAGCTGGGTGTTGTGATGGGCGGCCTGGCGGCTGCGTCCGGCCTCGGCCAGATGCTCGGCTCGGCCGCAGGGGGCTGGCTTTTCGGCACACTGGCCAACCGCAGCTTTGGCTGGCTGACACTGCCCTTGGTGGCCATGATGGTGATGGTGTTTGCGAGACCGGGGTGGTGGGCGAGCGGTGTTGTGCCCCAAAGCGGTGGATCGCTTCAGCCCAAGAGGTAGCCGAGCAGCGCGAGCGCAAAGACGATCGCTCCCACAAGCCACATGGTTCGATTGGCCTGCTGTCGATCTGCGAGGGCGCTGACGCTGTCGGCTCGGTATTCAAACTGGCCGTTGAGCGCGCCGAACGCTGTTGCAAAGCGCTCATCGCGCATCGTGCACACGAACCTGGGCGACTCGAAAGCCGGTGCGATGTCGTCGCTGAAGTCGAAGGCCTTGGTCATCTCGGTGGCCGGAGCGACCCGAAGGTGCTGCGTCCCCTGCCAGACGTGACGTCGTTGCGACCAGGCAATCAAGGCAAAAAATGCCGCGACAACAACGAATATGCCAAGTGCATCGAAGCGCCCCTTGATCAACTCCTTCAACGCCAGGTAGACCACAAACAATGCTGCGACGGCCGGCAACACCGCGCCCAACATGTCGCCGGTGGCAAAGCTTGATAGCACCTTGTACAACTGGCTGCGAGGAGCGGCTTGCTGGTGATGGAGCGCAGCACACCCACTACAGATGGGCACGCGAACGCTTGTCACCACATATTCGGTTGGGGCGTCGCCGTGAACCCGTCGGAATACCTTGGCGTACTCGATCGAGTCTGAAGCCGAGTTTCCGCAGTTGGGGCAGAGCGGTGGGAAGCTGAGTGAACTGGGGCTGCCCTGCAAGGTGAAGCGATGGGAATGCTCCACGATCTGAGAGTCCAGCAACCCCAGGTCAGAACGTTCGGTCATCGCTTACTGCCTTTCGGGAGCGGAAGAGTCTCTGTTTGTGCCGCAAGGGTGCCGTTTTCAAGGTGTTTTTTCGAAGTCACGGCACAAATCCGTCACAGCGATCAGGCAACGACTAAGGCTCCCGCAGCGCTCGATTCACCGTGGCCAGCATCAGGCACAGCGTCATGGGCTTGACGGGCGACTCGATGAAGCCGCGCGAGAGGTAGAAGCGTAGCGCCTGCTCTGAGATGGCGTGCACAAGCAGCGCGGTGATGCCGGCAATCTCAGCGGCCTGGATCGCACGCCGGATGGCGTCATTCAGCAAGGCAGTGCCGATGCCCTTCTGGTGTCGGTCCCGGTGAATCGCCAGGCGGCCAAGGACGAGCACGGGCACCGGGTCGGGCCGGTTTCGTTTCATGGTGGCAGGCGCTTCGGCATGACCCACAGCGCCCGCGGCAAGACAGTAGTAGGCGATCACGGTGTCGTCTTCACACACGACGTAGGTGCGCGAAGAGCCGTTGGCCTGGTTCTTGGCTGCGCGGCGTTTCAGCCATTCGTTCAGTGAGGGTTCGCCGCAATCGAAGTCGGCGAGTTGGTGATGGTCAGCCAGCGGCTGCGGTGCCGAGAGCATCGGCGTCGTCACTTAGCCCGTCGACCTGTGGCCTTGCCCGTTGGGGCGATCGTGTCCCACGGCGCGCGGGCCTTGAGGGTGCGGCGCAAGCGGTCCGTGGGCGCAGGCGGCTTGTCGAGCATGGCCTGGAACGCGGCAAAGCTTTTCGCATCGAGCGCGAAATAGGTCTGGTCGAGAAGCACGTCTTCGGCCTGCCGGCAGGCGGCCTCAAGCATGAAGTCAGAGCGGCTGCGGCCCAGGCGATCAGCGGCTTGGTCGATCAAGTCGCGTTGGCCTGCCTTGGCGCGGATGCTGATCGTGACAGGGTCCTGAGCTTGGGCCATGAGGCACCTTTCGTGTACTGCAGACGTGATGCCGGAATTGTATGTCACTTGTCCATACATCGGCACACCGAGGCATCCCCCCGTCGCCTGCTGCGAAGCCGTGCAGCACATCTGACCCACACCGCGGGGGCAGAATGCCGGAGCCATGCAACACCTGATCCTGCGCCCGGGCCCTGAGCTGGCCCTTCGTGAATTCCGACCAGAACAGGACGACCTGGGGCGTCGGCCGAATGAGCACGACGTCACCGAACGTGCACATGAGTTCCTGTTCGAACCCGTCACCCTTCACGGCGACACGACACTGGCCGACATCTTCGGGCTGATCGAGGCCAGCCCACTCTTGAAGCACGTGTACCGGTCGGCGTTTGTCGAGGAACTCTGTGCCGAAGCGAACAAGGGCGCGGTCAGCGATGCGCTACAGCCGCTGCACGAGTGCATCGAGTATCTGGAGTTGTATGCGCAATGGGCTCTGGACACACACACCCAAACGTACAGCGGCACGACGCGGTTGGGCTTGCACGGCGTGGGGCCGGTGCTGCAGGAGGACCACCCCGAGGAGCACAAGCGCAAGGGCGAGCGTATCGAGTGGAGCGTGTCGCTGACGCCGTTGCGCGACTTGCTGGCCGTGCCCGTGCGCGTGAACCATGAGGAGCGAATCACCGAGGGCGACCAAGCGGCCCAGGCGTGGATGCAGGAGATCAGGCGTGCGCAGGTGGAGGACGTGACGCTGGGCCAGGTGCTCGAAGGGCTGCTGTGGGAACTGTCGTTCCATGGCGGCCCAGGCGAGCAGGAAGCTGTGGCCGAAGACCTGCGGCAGCGCGTGGCTGAGGTGCGTGGCGGAACCGCCGAAACAGTGTCATCAGATGATCTCTTCGAGCGCCTGGATGTGCCCCGCTGCGCAGCCATGTTCGACGACCTCGGTGGTCATCGGCCGCGCGAGATCGGCCAGGCCTTGCACAACATTGGCGATGCCGAGAACGCAGTTCAGTGGATCGAGCAGAAGTTCGAGGGCCGGGTGCGCGTCAAGGCCGACTACCGTGAGCTGAACGGGCGGGAGTTCCGTCGGGCCTACCAGTCGGGGCGGGTATGAGTGATGCGCCCGGCGAGGACTTGCTCACTGCGCTGAGCGATGCGGCCCTGAGGCGTGCCAGCAGCGCGGCCATCTTCCAGCGTGGCCAGGCTTATGCCCGGTCGGATGTGGTTCAGGTGCTAGAGGAAGAGACCGGGCAGATGCCTGCCGCCCGCGCCACGGTGATGGGCACGCAGCCCTATGAGGTCGAAGTCTGGGTGGACGAGGGCGAACTGGGTGGTCTGTGCGATTGCCCCCACGCCGAGGACGGCTGGTTCTGCAAGCACCAGGTGGCACTGGCCCTTGTATGGCGTGGCCGTCTCGGAGGCGAGCTGCCGGTGCCTGACGAAGCGGCGCGCAAGAAGATGGCCTCTGCCACTGCGCCTGCTGCAAAACGGGCCCGCACGATCGAGGATCGTCGGGAGGCGCTGGCCGAGTTCCTGCGCGGGCAGGATGCCCAAGTGCTGGTGCAGCGCCTGCTTGACATGGCCGATCGTGACGGCGCCATCGAGCGTGAACTGCAGCAGTGGCGCAAGCTCAGCGAGCTGAAGCGCGGTGCTGCCAGCCTGACCGAGCTGAAGGCACTGGCCACGCAGATCCTCGCGTCGGGCCGCGACTTCCTGGACTGGCGCCCGACTTCTGCCTTTGCGCAGCGTGCTGCCGACGTGCTGCCGCTGCTGGCGCAGACCCGCGCCCGCAGCGCAGAAGACGCCCTGACCCTGGGCCTGCACGCGCTGCGCCGCGCCTGGGCCGCGATGGAGCAGGCCGATGACTCTGACGGCGACATCGGCGGCCTCGTTCGGGCCATTGGCGACGAATGGCTCGAAGCCCTGCGCACGGCGGGCGCGCGACCCGCGGCCTTCGGCGAGAGCTATCTGCAGCTGTTGCTGGACGACCCGATGACGAGCTTTGACCCGGCAGCGGCCGAGGCGGCGATGGGCGATGCAGCGCGTGCACGCTTCACCCGCTGTCTGGCAGAGCGCTGGCGAGCCGCGAAAGATGTGGTGATGGCCGCACGGGCCGCCCACGCCGCCAAGGTGGCCGAGGCCCGCCGGCTGCGGCGCCGCGAGCCCTACTACGACCGCAGCAACGAGCGACCTGCCGGGCTCTTCATGCTTGAGCACCTGTACCTGGCGCATCTGGAAGACGACGGCGATGTCGATGGCGCCTTGGCGGTGCTGCGCGAGGATCTGCCGGACCCTGTCGCCTACGCGGCCGTGACGGCCTTCCTGGAACGCCACGGCCGCCTGCGTGAAGCCTTCGCCAATGCCGAAGCTGCGCTGAAGGCTTTTCCGGACGACGAGCGGCTGCAGGTCGACATGCTGCGTTGTTTTGAGCGCGATGGCTGGGGTCAGGAGGCGCTGGCCTTGCGCCGGCTTCGCTTCGAACGCTGGCCCAGTGTCGAGGGCTACCGCGATCCGCTGCATGCCGGGGCCCTGGCTGGCCGTGATGCCGAAGCCCTGCGCACCGAACTGCCCGGCACGCTGCTCACGCTGGCACGTCACCTCGGCACGGAGCACCGGGCCCAACGCACCGAGCTGCTGCGGCGCGTGCTGGCGCGAGCCATGCAGACGGCCAGCAGCCCTTACCGTGGCGAGTTGCAACTGGTCGAGGAAATTTGCGGCCTGCTCGATCCTGCCGCACGCCTGGCTTGGCTGGTCAGCCTGCGCGCCGAGTTCAAGGCCAAGCGCAACTTCGTCGCAGGGTTGCCGGTGCGTTGAGGTCTCTGCGCATGGGCCGACGATCATGCGCCGTGACGGCTACGTGCGAGTGATACCGACATGCTGCGCCCGCTCGCGGATGGTGTTGATCACGTCGCGCAGATCCATCGGCTCAAGCTTGTTCTTGTTCAGGAACGCTCGCCACTGCAGCTGCTTCCTTGCGTCGTTGGCGAATACATCGCTCAGGCCGATCGGCTGGGCGCTGGGCAGGTCGGTTTGCCGGCGGGCGAAGGTCGCTTCGACGGCGCGCCGCAGTTCTGAGTCGTCCAGCGTGGTGTCGCGCAGCAGCACCCAGAGGTCGAAGAAGTCCTTCATGCGGGTGTTGGTCATGCCCAGCACGGTCACGGCGTGCAGCTTCTCGGCGACGACCGTGGCCTTGGGGTAGGCACGCAGTGTCGGCGCGGGTACATCGGGCAGCAGGGTCGGGTAGGTGATGGGCTGCGGTGCGGGCGTGACCGCATCGCCGAAGCCGATGTCGATCTGCAGGGCCAGTCGTGCGCGGTCGAGGGTGGCGCGCAGATCGATGCGGACGCCTCCATAGCCGGCCTCCTTGCGGATCTCGCTGCCGGCGACCGATCCGGGGTCGAACACGATGCCGTCGTCCACCGCGATGCCGCAGATGGATCGGAACACACCGACCAGCGTGGGCACGTCGTCCGGGCCGAATCCGAGCAGGTCGGCATCGCGTGTCGGTCGATGCGCCTGGCCGTACCAGAGCTGGAACAGCAATGCACTCTTGAACAGGAAGTTCGGTGCGTGCTCGGAGATGGACAGCCGGTACAGCTGGCGTTCCAGGCCTTACCGGGTCAAAGTCAGGTTGAAGTCTTGCTTCGACGTGTCGGTGTGCTGCTTGAGCCTTGCACGAATGGACGCGGCGCGGTTGGCCGTCATGCCGCGATGGCCTCGATGTAGGGCCGCATCACATTGGCCACGCGGCCGCGCGTGGCGTGGAGCCACAGATTGTCGAGCGTGAATTTTCTCTGGCTCCACCCGTCGCGAAGTGCTTCGAGTGCGACGTCCAGGCCGATCTTGTTGCGGAACTTGAAGCAGTCAACGATGGTCCGGGCTGCATTGAAGATGGGCACCTCGACGCCGTCGATGTTCAGGCGTTCGACGCCGTCGGCCCGCGCTTCGTCAGACATTCGCACGACACGGATGGCCGGCTGATCCAGCCGAGGGCTCACCATGTGCTGCGGGATCGCGATCCAGACCTCGAAGGGTGCCTGGGTACCGATCTCGTGGACTCGCAGCGCGGACAGCAGGCAGACCACGCCCTTGGGCACGCGCGCCGAGACTTCCGCCAGTGAGCGGTGTTCACTGACCGCCGCGCCGGGCAGGCCGTACAGGCCTCGCGCCACGCGCTCGAGTTTGCCGGCCTGAACCAGCCGTGTCAGAGCGATCGTCGGCAGGCCTTGCTGTGCTACGTCACGCGCGCGCAGCAGGGTTCGGGCGCGTGTGAGGCGCAGCACCTGCTGTTCGTGGGTGGTGGATGCGGCAGCGGTGGCCTTCATGCACGCAACTTGTTGCGAAAACACTGTGAAAGTCAATTATTAAAGTGCAAATGCAACATGATTGCCTTTGAATTTCTGGCGTTCCCCAACGCGCGTACTGGACGCGCCTGACCGCTGAGCCTGACCCCCGGACAACACAGCTGGAGAGCGCAGCACACCAACGCAGCCCTTGAACCAACGCAACCGCAGACTACAAACGCGAGTTGAGCACCAGCTCAGAAAGCGATATGCCCAGCGCAGCGGCAACACGGTGCATGGCCATCAACCCGACATTCTGCTCGCCACGCTCAATGCTCGACATGTACGAACGATCGATCACGGCCAAGTGAGCCAGCTCTTCCTGCGATATGCCGCGGTCGGCGCGCGGCTGCTTCACGAAATGCCCGAATGCCACCAACACAGGGTGGCCAGAGTGGCTGGGCGAGGCGCGAGGCATGTCAAATGATCAAGAGTTGACGTCTTTCACACCGCGGACGATCTTCCACATACCAACAGTCTATGAACGACATCAACACCCCTTCCACCACGGGCCTGAGTGACTCAACTGAACGCACTGGGTACCGTCTGCAAGCCATACCGTTTGCGTCTGAACGCAACCTCAGCTGGCCGGATCGGGGAACGCTTCGCGCAACGCTCGCTTGAAGAGATGCCTGCCGTCGCCCACAAGCACGATGTTTCGCGCGCAGTTGCCCCGTGCTGACCAGGTTCCTGGCGGTCGAGTAGTTGATGCCCAGCAGCGTTGCTTCGGCACCGACTGCATTTCTGAAGGCCAGAACCTGCAGGACTGCGACTACGTCACCGGCGTCGCACGGCGCTGCTACTGACATCCTGCGACACGGAGTTCCAGAAAGCAAAAAGCCCAACCTATAAGGGGTGGGCTAAGTGCTTGCGCCGTAACGCGTTATTGGTGGCTCCTCGACCTGGGCTCGAACCAGGGACCTACGGATTAACAGTCCGGCGCTCTACCAACTGAGCTATCGAGGAACAGCCTCGCATTATAGCTGGAGTTTTTAGGCCGCTTACAGACTCACTTCCACTGAAAGGCGGATGGTGCGCGCAGCCAGCGGGTAGAGGTAGACGTGGCCGAACTGGAATGGCGATTCGCGCCAGGCGCGACGGTCGAACAAGTTGTCGACACCGGCGCGCCAGACGAGGCTGCCGCTGTCGAGCTTCTGTTCATAACGCGCCGACAGATCGGCCACGCCATAGCCTGGAATGCTCACGCTGTTGTCGGCCAGCACCATGCGGTTGCTCACGCCCAGCGCGTCGGCTTGCACGCTCAGGCCGGGCAGCGCGGGCACCAGGTAGCGAGCCTGCAGCTTGAGGGTGCGCTCGGGCACGTTGGTCGGGCGCTTGCCGTTGGCGTCTGGTGTGGCGACGCTGCCGTGGCGGCGCGCATGCAGGGCTTGTGCGCCGCCTTGAAACACCCAGGCGCCGGTGCGCCATGCCGCGTTGGCCTCGATGCCCTGGTGCTGAGCATCTCCGTCTTCACCGCGCAATCTGTCCTTGTCTCCCCAGGTCGGGCGAACGATGCTGAACCACGCGAAGCCCCAGTTCGCATTGGGCGTGCCGACCTTCAGCCCGGCTTCGAGCTGCTGGCTCTTGGCCGCGGGCAGGGCCTCGCCGGGGTTGTCGTAGAGGCTCGAGCGGTTGGGCACCACCTCGCTTTCAACACCCTGGCCCCAGTTGGCGTACAGCATCTGGTCGGGCGCGAAGGTGTAGCTCGCAGCAACCCACGGGGTGCTGAACGATTGCGGGTAGCTGGTGGGGCCAGAGCCGTTCGTGCGCACCGATTCGCGCTTCAGTTGCGTGTAGCGCAGGCCCAGCCACAGGGTGAGGTTGTCGTTGAGCTTCACGGCGTCGCGCACGAACAGCTCAGTTGAGCGCTCGTCGCGGTTGGTGCCGGTGTCGTTGAGGCTGTTATTGGGGTAGGTGGCCAGCGTGCCATCGACATTGCCAACGCCTGAGGGAACGGACTCGAACGGGTTGGCGAAGCTGCGGTCGTAGGTCTGTGCGCCGAAGCGGTTCTTGACCTTGCTGAACAGGGTACCGACCGACCAGGTGTGTTGCAGGCCACCGGTCTTGGTTTCGCCGTGTGCCGCCAGCTCTAGCGAGTCGGTGCGGCGGCGCTCGTTTTCGCTGCGGAAGTCATACAAGTCGTAGGTGCCGTCGCTGCAGTAGCGGTCGTAGTTGCCTTCGGCGCCGCATCCATACGGGAAGGCCAAGCGGTCGTCGGTGCGCAGGCGCTGCGTGGCGGCGTGTGCGCTCAAGCGCCAGCCATCGAGCTTGTGCGTGGCGCGCAGCGAGCCAGTGTTGGCGTCCATCACGACCGGCTGTGACCAGGCTTGGTTGTTGAGGTTGATGCGCGGGTCGACGGGCGCCGGCACGTTCGGCCCGAGCAGGCTGAAGCCGGGTTGGCTGGGCTGTGAGCGGTGGCTGGTTTCGAACTCGGCTTCGATCAGCGTGGCGGCGCCGAGACGCCAATCGCCGGCGGCCGCGAGCAGGTGGCGTTTGCCTTTGGCGCTGTAGAGGTGGGGATCGAGCCGGTCGTAGGCTGCGTTCACCCGCATGCCAAAGGCGTTTTGCACGCCGAAGCGCTGGCTGATGTCGACGGCGCCACCCACCGAGCCGGGCTCGCGCCAGCCGAGTTGGGCACTGCGGATCGGCGAATCAGTCGGGCGCTTGACGACCAGGTTGAGCAGGCCGCCCGGCGCGCTGGTGCCGGCCTGCATGCCGCTGGCCCCCTTCAGCAACTCGACGCGCTCCTTGTTCTGCAGCGGGATCGTGGTTTCGGCGTTGATCGGCAGGCCGTCACGGCGGTAGTTGAAGCGGTTGTCGAGCACGAAGCCGCGCACGGTGAGGAAATCCCAGTAGCCCTCGGCGTTGTAGGCATCGCTGACCGATGGGTCGATGCGTGCGATGTCGGCAATGCGTTGCACGTCGCGGTCGCGCAGCTGCGTGTTTGAAAACACGCTGGCTTGCAGTGGTGTCTGCGACAGCGGGATGTCGCCCCAGCCCGACACGCTGGCCACTGGCTCGGCGCGGCCGGTGACGGTGACAGGTGCGAGCGTGCTTTGTGCGTGGGCGCCCGCCGCGACGCAAAGCGCGGCGGCAGCAATGGGTGTAGGAGAAAAGCGGAATGAGCGAATGGTTGCCATCGTGGTGTCCAGAAAAAATCGATGGCAGGTCGGCGGGCACGAACCACAACGCCGTGAGAACGGCCCGGGCTTGGGTGCTTGCTTCCCTGCGCGAGGATTACCTCAATCAGGTTCAAAGGGACTCTCTCAGTCAAACACCCCGTCTTGTTTCAGACAGGGTGCTCAACACCCCTAGCGAGTGCTGCGCAGAACGCGCAGCGGGCGGATTATCAGTCGAAAGTGGGCGTCTCCACGCCAAGCACCTTGTGCAGCTTCGGGCTGGTGGTCGTGTACTGCAGGTGGATGCGATTGTCAGGGAAGATGTACGGCGCCGCGCCAACGGCCGCGAGCGCCGCCTCGTTGAAGCCTGACAGGATCAGCTTTTTTTTGCCCGGGTAGGTGTTGACGTCGCCCACAGCAAAGATACCGGGTGTGCTGGTCTCGAACTTCTCGGTGTCGACGACGATCTGCTTGCGCTCCAGGCTCAAGCCCCATTCGGCGATGGGGCCAAGCTTCGGTGAGAGCCCGAAAAAAACCATCAACACATCGAGCGGTACCAGGCGCGTGATGCCGTCGCTGCCGGTGACCTTGAGGTGGGTGAGCTTGCCGTCGGCCTCTTCGATGCCGGTGACTTGTCCGACGAGAAATTGCATCTCATACGCGTCACACAGCTCGCGCATCTTGGCCACGCTGGCAGGTGCCGCCTTGAAGCCATCGCGCCGGTGGATCAGGATCACGCTCTGGGCCTTGTGGGGGCCTTCTTGCACGAAGTTGAGAGACCAGTCGAGCGCCGAGTCGCCGCCGCCCACGATCACCAGATTTTTGCGGGCGAACTGCGAAGGGTTCTTGACGCGGTAGTGCAGCTGGGTGCCGTCATATTTTTCAAGCCCGTCTACGCGCAGAAGGCGCGGCTGGAACGAGCCGACACCGCCGGCGATGAAGATGGTCTTGGTGAGAAAGAGTGTGCCCTTGGACGTTTCCACATAGAAGCGGCCATCGTCCTGCTTTTGCACCACGGTGACTTCTTGCCCCAGGTGGAAGGTCGCGCCAAAGGGTTCGATCTGCTTGAGCAGGTTGTCGGTGAGCTCCTTGCCGGTGCACACCGGCACGGCCGGGATGTCGTAAATCGGTTTGTCGGGATAGAGCTCGATGCACTGGCCGCCCGGGTAGGCGAGCGAGTCGATGATGTGGGCCTTGATCTCCAGCAGGCCCAACTCGAACACCTGGAACAGGCCGACGGGACCCGCGCCCACGATGACCGCATCGGTTTCGATGGGGCCGTCGTGCGAACCAGCGGTTTGGGTGATCTCCACGTTGAGGTTCGATTCCCTGGCCTCGCGCCGGGGTGTTACTTGATCAGCTCCGACAGCTTGCCGGTCTTGTCTTTCCAGTCGTCGGCGTCGGGCAGTGGGGTCTTGCGCTTGGTGATGCTGGGCCAGCCACTCTTGGCGAGGTCGGCGTTGATCTTGATCATGTGTTGCTGATCGCCCGGCACGTCTTCCTCCGGCATGATCGCGTTGACCGGGCACTCGGGGATGCACACCGCGCAGTCGATGCACTCATCGGGGTCGATGGTCAGGAAGTTCGGGCCTTCGCGGAAGCAATCAACGGGACAGACGTCCACGCAGTCGGTGTATTTGCAGCGGATGCAGGCTTCGGTGACGACGTGGGTCATGGCTCTTGCTTTGAAGAAGTGACGGATGAGGGGG
>NZ_JANOCG010000126.1:0-8968 GCF_031412075.1 Rhizobacter sp. | reverse complement strand
CCATGCAAGTGCGCTACCAGGCTGCGCTACACCCCGACGTAAGCCGCGCAGTATAGCCTGAAACAACCGGCCTTCCGCCTCACACCACCAGCAATCCGCGAATGGAGATGAGCTCCTGCCGCATCTGGATCATCGACACCTCGGTGGTGATCACCTCGGGCACGGGAACCTCTTCTGTCTGGTCAGCGGCGCCATTAGCCACCATCTCGTCGGCCTCGACCAAGTCGGCCGTATCGGGCTCCTTGTCATTGAGCCCCGCTGCATCGGCACGGGAGTGAACCAGATCGGTCAGACGATTGCGCGCCCCACTGATGGTGAAGCCCTGCTCGTACAGCAGTTCGCGTATCCGGCGAATCAACAGCACCTCGTGGTGCTGGTAGTAGCGGCGGTTACCGCGTCGTTTCATGGGTTTGAGCTGCGTGAACTCCTGCTCCCAATAGCGCAGCACGTACGGCTTCACGCCGCACAAATCGCTCACTTCCCCAATGGTGAAGTAGCGTTTGGCAGGGATGGCGGGAAGCGCTTTCTCCATGTAAATCAATAAGATCGGGAGAGAAAGCTAGACTTTACTCGAACTGCTCGCCGGCCAGTGACGCGCTTTCGCGATTTGTTCCCGCCGATCTGCGGGGGCCGACCACACCGCGATTTTCTTTCGCCCGTGCGCCGGCGTCACGGTGCGTGACTTCCGGCACGGCCATTGGCAGAGCCTCCGTCGCTAAGCTGTTTTGGAACTTCCCAGTGGCCGCACCCCGAGGGAAAACCCCAGGCGCAGAGAGAAGTCAGTCGGCAGCCGTTTGAACCGGGCGCGGGACGGGCAAGGCCCCGACAGCGGCCTTGAGCTCTTTCGCGTCTGGCACGCGATCGAAGCGGAGCACCTGGTAGCCAGCTTCCATCAGCATCGCGTCGCTTGCCGAATCGGCTTCAGCATCTGCTTTGTGGTTCGGATCATCCAGCTCAATGACGGCCAGCACCTCGAACGCCGGCGTGCAAAGCAAAAAATCAGCGACCTTGCGATCGAATGTACTTTGCGTGCTTTTGCTGCGGCTGTTGACCAGCGAAGAAAATGCCACTTGAGCCAGCACGACCTGGTCGGGAAAGGCCTCACGCAGCTTGAAATACATCGGCTGCTCGTTCTTCGACAGCAAGCGCCGCCGCCAGATCTTGTCTCTGTCGCCTGCCGTTCGGGTCTTGCCTCGCATCAGGAACGCGATGGCAACGATGGCCAGCAAGACCACGACAGTAATCACAATGACGGTCATTTCCTCTCCGGTTTTGTACGAGCGGCGACGCTACTCGAAATCGTCACCCGCCGGAATGTCCCCCTGCACCACGCCCTTGAGTTTGTGGCTCGCATGAAACGTGACCACGTTGCGCGCCTTGATGGGGATGGCTTCGCCAGTGCGGGGGTTGCGCCCCGGGCGAGGCGCCTTGCGGCGGATGTTGAAGTTGCCGAAGCCCGACATCTTGACGTCGTCTCCGGTCACCAAGGTGCTGTGGATGATGTCGAAGAAGGCCTCGACCATGTCTTTCGACTCACGCTTGTTGAGGCCCAGGCGCTCGAAGAGCAACTCCGCCAGTTCCGCCTTGGTCAGCGTCGGCGTCTCGAGCGTCGGCAGCAGCATCACGCGCTCAGGCGGTTTGTCGGGTGGGGTGGTGGTCATTCGGGGGCTTTGGTTTCAACCACGCAGTCGCACGCCCAGGCGCGACTGCAGCGCCTTGAGCACGTCAGCCTTGACGGCTTCGATGCGTTCATCGGTCAGGGTGGCGGTGTCGTCGAGCACTTCCAGACGCAGCGCCAGGCTGCGCTCGCCCGGCGCCATGTCGGCCGGGGTCACGGCGGGCTTGTAAACGTCGAACAGTTTCACCGAGCGGATCAGGCTGGCCTCGGCCGATTTGACCGTGTCGATCAGCGCTTCATGCGTGACCTGCTCACTCGCAATCACCGCGATGTCGCGCCATGCCGACTGCTGGCGGGGAATGGGCTGGAACACCGGCACGTCGCACTGCTGCAAGGCATCGGCTTCGAGCTCGAAGACGATCGGCGCCACCGGCAACTCGTAGCCTTGGCGCCAACGCGGGTGCAGCTCGCCGACAAAACCGATCGCGCGCCCGTCAACTTCAATGCGAGCCGATCGGCCCGGGTGCAGCGCCGGATGTTCGGCCGGGACGAAGCGTGCCTGGCGAGGGGCAAGCAGCGCTTCGACGTCACCCTTAACGTCGAAGAAATCAACGGCGCGCTCCTTCGCCGCCCACTGCACATCGTCAGCGCTGCCATGGGCCAGGCCGGCCACGCGCATGGGCTGAGAAATACCGGCCACCGAAAAGTCACCCTCTTGGGCGCTGGCATCGCGCTTGAACACACGGCCCACCTCGAACACGCGCACGCGCGTGGCCTTGCGGGCGAGGTTGAAACGTAGCACCGACACCAGGCTGCCGATGAGGCTGGAGCGCATCACTGACAAGGGGCTGGCGATGGGGTTGAGCACACGAATCGGTTGCTCGTTGCCCGCCAGTTCACGCTCCCAACGCTCTTCGACGAAGCTGAAATTGATCGTCTCCTGATAGTCCAGGCCGGCGAGTTGGTGCCGCAGCGTATGCAGGCTGCGACTCGACTCCTTGCTCACCCGTGCCGTGACGGGCGCAAGCGGCGGCGTCTCAGGCAGCGTGTGGTACCCCAGCACACGAATCACTTCTTCGATCAGATCTTCTTCGATCTGCAGGTCGAAACGCCAGCTCGGTGGCGTGACAGTCAACACACCCGCAGCCTCCGACACCGGCAAGCCCAGACGCTGCAACACACCCACGCACTGCGCTTGTGTGACCGGCATGCCAATCACCTTGGCGGCACGCGCCACACGCAGGCTGACGGGTTTGGCCTCGGGTAGTTTGACGAGTCGGTCGTCCATGACCGAGGGCTCACCACCGCAGATGTCGAGGATCAGTTGGGTGATGCGCTCGATGTGTTCGACCGTCAAGGCCGCGTCGACACCGCGCTCAAAACGATGGCTTGCATCGGTGCTGAAACCGTATCGGCGAGCACGGCCAGCCACCGACTCGGGCCACCAGAACGCAGCCTCGACATACACGTGGCGGGTATCGTCCGACACCGCGGTGGCGTCGCCTCCCATGATGCCGGCCAGTGATTCGACCGCCTGGTCGTCGGCGATCACACCGACCGTTGCATCAAGCTCGATGGTGTTGCCATTGAGTAGCTTGAGCGTCTCGCCGGCACGGCCCCAACGCACCGTGAGGCCGCCGTGAATCTTGTCGAGATCGAAGATGTGCGACGGCCGGCCGTACTCGAACATCACGTAGTTCGAGATGTCGACCAACGCCGTGACCGAGCGCTGCCCGCAACGTGAGAGCCGATCCACCATCCACGCCGGCGTGGTGGCCTTGGTGTTGACGTTTCGGATGATGCGACCCGAAAAACGACCGCACAGGTCAGGCGCTTGTACCTTCACCGGCAATTTGTCGGCATGCACAGTGCGTGCGGCCGGGAAGCTCGTTTGCAGCAGCGGCGAGCCCGTCAAGGCCGAGACTTCTCGAGCAATGCCATAGACGCTCAGGCAGTGGCCCAGATTCGGCGTGAGCTTCAGCGTGAACAGCGTGTCATCGAGGCGCAGGTGATCGCGAATCGAGGCGCCCACCGGCGCGTCATCCGCCAGGACCAACAAGCCGGCCTGATCCTCAGACAGCTTGAGCTCACGCGCCGAGCACAACATGCCCTGGCTCTCGACACCGCGCAGCTTGCTGAGCTTGATCAGGAAGGGCGCACCGCCCTCCTCGGCCGGCGGCAGTTGGGCACCGATGAGCGCGCACGGCACCTTGATACCAACTCGCACATTGGGCGCACCGCACACGATGTTGAGCACGTTGCCGCCGCCCGCATTGACGCGGCACACGTTCAGGCGATCAGCATCGGGGTGGCGTGTCACCTCCAGCACCTCGGCCACCACGACCTGGCTGAACGGCGGCGCGACCGGGCGCAGCTCTTCGACCTCCATGCCGGCCATGGTCAGCGTGTCGGCCAACTGCGCCGTGGAAATGGGTGGGTTGCAGAACTCGCGCAACCAGGACTCAGGGAATTGCATCTCTTGTTCTGCCTTACTTGAACTGCTTCATTTGAACTGAGACAGGAAGCGCAGGTCGCCTTCGAAGTACAGGCGCAAATCGTTCACGCCGTAGCGCAGCATCGTCAGCCGGTCCGGGCCCATGCCGAAGGCGAAACCGATGTAGCGCTCCGGGTCGAGCCCAAAGTTGCGCACCACGTTTGGGTGCACCTGGCCCGAGCCGGCCACCTCCAGCCAGCGCCCCTTCAGCGGGCCGCTGGAGAAGGCAATGTCGACCTCGGCGGAAGGTTCGGTGAAGGGGAAGAACGACGGCCGAAAGCGCAGCTGCAAATCGTCGGTCTCGAAAAAGTTGCGGAAGAAGTCGGTGAAGACCGCCCTCAAGTCCTTGAAGCTCACGTTCTCGCCGATCCACAGGCCTTCGCACTGGTGGAACATCGGAGAGTGGGTGGCATCGCTGTCCACGCGATAGGTGCGGCCGGGCGCGATGACGCGGATCTCGGGCATGTCGGCCTGACCGGCGTACTTGGCTGCATGGGCACGCGCATGGCGCACCTGCATCGGCGAGGTGTGCGGACGCAAATTGAGCCAGCGGCCTTCGGCGTCTTTCATGTCGACGTAGAAGGTGTCTTGCATTGAACGCGCCGGGTGGTTCTCGGGGTTGTTCAATGCGGTGAAGCTGTACCAGTCGGTTTCGATCTCGGGGCCGTCGGCCACGTCAAAACCCATGGAGCCGAAGATGGCCTCGATGCGCTCCATGGTGCGCGACACCGGGTGCAAACCACCCTCGCCGCGCTTGCGCCCGGGCAGCGTCACATCGAGCGATTCGGCCTTGAGCTGCGTGGCAAGCTCGGCATCGGCCAGCGCCTGGCGGCGCGCGTTGAGCGCGGCTTCGACCTGCTGCTTGGCCGCGTTGATCTCGGCGCCGCGCGATTTTTTCTCTTCGGGCGGCAACGCGCCCAAAGCCTTCAACAGCTCGGTCACACGACCGGCCTTGCCCAGGTAACGCGCCTTGGCGTTCTCCAGATCGGCGGGTGCACCAGCCTGCAAGAAGTCGGCTTGCGCGGATTGCACCAGTTGATCGAGGTCGTTCATCGGTTCAGTGATCTGTTTTCACGACAACAAAAAAGGCCGCACACGAAGTCGGCCTTGGAGAGCTTGCCTCAGCGGGCCGGAGCCAACCGAGGTCTTGCTGTGACGCCGGTGGTGCTTGCACACCGCCCGGCGCTGTTCACGGCATTCAAGCGAGCTGGGCCTTCACCTTCTCGACGATGCTGCCAACAGCGGCAGGATCATTCACGGCCATGTCGGCAAGAACCTTGCGGTCGATGTCGATGTTGGCCTTCTTCAGACCTGCCATGAATTTGCTATAGGTGACACCCATACCCCGGCTCGCCGCGTTGATACGCGCAATCCAGAGCTGACGGAACACACGCTTCTTCGTGCGGCGATCGCGATAGGCATATTGCCCAGCGCGCATGACCGCTTGTTTGGCGATGCGGAATACGTTCTTGCGGCGGCCACGGTAACCCTTGGCGAGTGCGAGAACTTTCTTGTGACGAGCACGTGCGGTTACACCACGTTTAACGCGAGGCATGTCTTTTCCTTATCTGAAGTAGTACTGAGACAGCCGGTCAAAGACCAGCGAAGGGCAACATCTTGGCGATGCCGCCCATGTCTGTCTTGTGAACGGAGGTAGAGCCACGCAGGTGGCGCTTGGTCTTCGTCGACTTCTTCGTCAGGATGTGGCGCTTGAACGCTTGACCGCGTTTGACGGTGCCACCAGGACGCACGCGAAAGCGCTTTTTGGCGCTGCTCTTGGTCTTCATTTTGGGCATGAACTGCTCCTTTTAAATTGCTCCTGCAGGCGCCCGCAAAACAACTTGCGGTCTTGTGAGCCTGCAGAGGCTTCTTGCAACACCCTGGCGACCAAACCAGGGCGCTGAATCCTTTACATCACACTCTTCAATCTCAGCTGCGCTTCTTCGGGCCCAGCACCATGATCATCTGGCGCCCTTCGAGCTTGGGCATGTTCTCGACCACCGCGCAATCTGCGAGGTCGTCGCGGATGCGCTCCAACAGGCGCATGCCGATGTCCTGGTGGGTGATCTCGCGGCCGCGGTAGCGCAGCGTGACCTTGCCCTTGTCACCGTCTTCTTCAATGAACCGGCGCAGGTTGCGCATCTTGATCTGGTAGTCGCCTTCGTCCGTGCCCGGGCGGAATTTGACTTCCTTGATTTCGATGACCTTCTGCTTCGACTTCGCTTCCGCGGCGCGCTTTTGCTCCTGGTACTTGAACTTGCCGTAGTCCATCAGGCGGCACACAGGCGGGTCGGCCTGGGCTGCGATCTCGACCAAGTCAACGTCCAGTTCACCCGCCATTCGCAAGGCTTCTTGCGTGGAGACGATACCCAGCGGTTCGTTCTCTACGCCATTGAGCCGGACTTCCGGCGCCATGATCTCGCGGTTGAGGCGGTGCTTGCGCTCCACATTGGGAGTACGGCGGTCAGCAAAAGTAGCGATAGTTCAATTCCTTCAGCGGACTCCAAGGCATAAGAATCCAAAAACAATCAAACGCGCGCCCAGCTGTCAGACCCCCTCTCGTCAAACACGATCAGCAATGTCGCTCGCGATCTTCGATTGGAAGTCTGCGAGGGGCATCACTCCGAGGTCTTGGTTGCCACGAGCGCGCACGGCAACGGCCCCGTTTGCCTTCTCCTTGTCGCCAACGACCAGGAGGAACGGAACCTTTTGCATAGAATGCTCGCGGATTTTACGGGTAATTTTCTCGTTGCGCAAATCGCATTCCACTCTAAGCCCTTGTTTTTGAAGCGTTTTCGCTACTTCCTGGGCGTAAGCAGCCTGGTCGTCGGTGATATTCATCACCACCGCCTGCACTGGAGCCAGCCACGCCGGCAGCGCGCCAGCGTGCTGCTCGATCAGGATGCCGATGAAACGCTCCAGGCTACCGACGATGGCTCGGTGCAACATGACCGGGTACGCCTTGGCGCTCGTTTCGGTGACGTACTCACCACCCAGCCGCTCGGCCGTGTTGAAGTCGACCTGCATCGTGCCGCACTGCCACTGGCGGCCCAAAGCGTCCTTCAGGGTGTATTCGATCTTCGGCCCATAGAAAGCGCCATCGCCCGGTGAGACGATGAACTCACAGCCTGAGATGCGCAACGCTTCCATCACGGCATGCTCGGCCTTGTCCCACAGGGCATCGGAACCAACGCGCTTCTCGGGGCGAGTGGCGACCTTGTAGATGATGTCGGTGAAGCCGAAGTCCTTGTAGACCTTCTGCAGCAGTGTCGTGTAGGCCACGCACTCCTCGAGGATGTGGTCCTCGGTACAGAAGATGTGGCCGTCGTCTTGCGTGAACCCTCGCACGCGCATGATCCCGTGCAGTGCACCGCTGGGCTCGTTGCGATGGCACTGGCCGAACTCGCCGTAGCGCAGCGGCAGTTCGCGGTAGCTGCGCAGGGCCGACTTGAAGATCAGCACGTGCCCCGGGCAGTTCATCGGCTTCAGCGCGTACTCGCGCTTCTCCGATTCGGTCGTGAACATGTTGTCGCGGTAGTTGTCCCAGTGGCCCGTTTTTTCCCACAGATGCTTGTCGAGGATTTGCGGGCCCTTGACCTCTTGATAGCCGTTGTCGCGGTAGATGGCGCGCATGTACTGCTCGACCTGTTGCCACACGGCCCAGCCCTTCGGGTGCCAGAACACCAAGCCTGGCGCCGTCTCTTCCATGTGGAAAAGATCAAGCTCGCGGCCAAGCTTGCGGTGGTCGCGCTTCTCGGCTTCTTCGAGCATGTGCAGGTACCGGGCAAGATCTTCTTTCGTCGCCCAGGCCGTGCCGTAGATGCGTTGCAGCATCTCGTTGCGGTGGTCACCGCGCCAATACGCGCCGGCCACCTTCATCAGCTTGAAGTGCTTGAGCTTGCCGGTGCTGGGAACGTGCGGGCCGCGGCACAGGTCTTCGAATTGGCCTTCGCGGTACAGCGACACGTCTTCATTCGCCGGGATGCTGGCAATGATCTCGGCCTTGTAGTGCTCGCCCAGGCCCTTGAAATACGCCACGGCCTCGTCGCGCGGCAACACACGGCGCTCGACACGCTCGTCCTTCTTGGCCAGCTCGCTCATCTTGGCTTCGATGGCCACCAGGTCTTCGGGCGTGAAGGGGCGCTTGTACGAAAAGTCGTAGAAGAAGCCGTTCTCGATCACCGGGCCGATGGTCACCTGCGCTTCGGGGAACAGCTCCTTCACCGCGTAGGCCAGCAAGTGCGCCGTGGAGTGGCGAATGACGTCGAGTCCAGCGGCGTCCTTGTCCGTGATGATGGCCAAAGGCGTGTCTTGCTCGATGCGATAGCTGGTGTCAACGACCTTGGCGTCGGCGCCCCGCCCCACGCGGCCGGCCAGTGCGGCCTTGGCCAGGCCGGTACCGATCGACGCGGCCACTTCGGCCACCGTGACCGGGCCTTCGAACTGGCGCTTGGAACCATCGGGCAACTGAACTGAAATCATGATGAGGAAACTCCAGAAACAAAAAAGCGCGGGGGTGAGCCGCGCTTTTGAAAGATGACGAGAAAAGACGTGACGGAGCCGCGGCCGACTAGAGCTGTACCTGCCTGGTAGTAGTTCGCGGTGTCATAACCGTGGTGCCCTTCTCGCTCTTGCTCGTTAGGAAGGCCTGAATTGTAGAACAGGCTCAGCCCCGCGCGGTGTACTCGGAGAAGATGCCAAGCTCGACATGGCGCTTCGCATCGTGCAGACCCGCTGCGGCCAAGGCGCCCAGCACCTGCGGCGGTGCGATGCAGGTGGCAATGGTGTCCCAGTAATAGCGCCACAGCATCGGTGTGGCCGGTGCCTTCGATACAAAACGCGCCACAAGCGGCACG
>NZ_JANOCG010000125.1:0-14848 GCF_031412075.1 Rhizobacter sp. | reverse complement strand
GATGCGTTCGGGGATGCGCTCGTGGTCGAAGTGGGTGATCTTCTCGCGCAGGATGAAGTCTTCCAGCAAGGCCGGCCCACGCAGCCCCGCCTTCAGCGAATGCTGGTTGTCGGCAATCGCCACGCCTTGGTTGGTGGTGAGGACCCGGGCGGAGCCGTCGGCGCGCACGCGGTCGAGTTGGCCAGCCGGGCACACGCCGGGGGCACCAGCGCTCCCGGTTTTGCCCGACGGGTTGGCCTCGCTCAAGGTGCTGGCCGTGGCGGCCTCAGAAGGCGGCTCGGCCGTGAGGCCCACAGGCGGGTTGGTGGCATTGAGACGGCCGAACTCCATCGACTTGTTGGCGTTGTATGGCACCGATGCAACCAGCGCCTGCACGTCCGCAGCCTGTTGGGCGAGTGGGTCGTCGGAGATGCGCGGGCCCGGGTTCGCGGGGCGCCCGCTGGTCTTGCGTGCGGCTGCCTTGGCTGCAACCTTGGCGGGAGGATGGGGGGCGGGCTTCTTCATGAAAAGCGGTCCTGTGTGAGGGTGGATGGGGCGCCAATGCGGCGACGCTGAAGCCTCATGGTGAATTGCACCGACAGCGCCTTCAGTCGTCGCAGATGAGGTTTTTGCGTAGGCCAATGCGCCGTCTGCGTCGAGCCTGTCAACGCCTCGCCGAGCTCCGATATGTGCAGCGATAAAGCGCGGACGTCAGCGGCGGAATCTGTGCCTGCGCAGGCATCAGCCGCGCCTGACAGACATGACCCAACCGCCGACCGGGTCGGCGAACTTCAAGTGCGTCGCTCAGGCAGGTGTGCGTGGCAAACGGATCGTGAACACCGTGCCCGCTTCGATCGAAGACTCCACCGTGATCGTGCCGCCATGGGCGAGTGCGATCTCGCGCACGATGAACAGGCCCAACCCCAGACTCGTCTTCGAGCGTTCGTGCGCCTGGGAACTGGCGTTCGGCGCCTGAACCAGGGGCTCGAAGATCGATTGCAAGGCGTCAGACGGAATCGGATCGCCCGAATTGCAGACCTTCAGAACGACCGCGTCGGCCTCACCGTCGGCGGTGAGCGAAACCGGTGAGTGCCGGTTGCCATGCTGGACGGCATTGCTCAACAGGTTTGACAGCGCCTGCTGCATGCGGGACGCGTCGGCCTGCAGACTCAGGTCGCCGGAGACGCGCTGCACGAACTGCTGCGTGGGGTTGCCGGCGCGAATGTCTTCGAGCGAGGCCTCGCACACCGGGCCCAGATCGCAGGCCGACCGCTCGATCGGCATGCCGGCGCCCAAGCGCGTGCGCGTGTACTCCAGCAGGTCGGTCACCAGGCGGGTCATGTCCAGCGAGGCGCGTTTGATGCGCGCAGCCGCCTGATGCCTGGCCTCGTCGGACAGGCCGGGTTTGGCGAGCAGCGACGCTGACATGCCGATGCCCATCAGCGGGCTGCGCAGATCATGGCCGAGCACGGCGAGAAACATGTCGCGCGAGGCACCCATTTCGCTGGAGTAACGCTGCACCGAATGGGCCAGTGCCTTGTCCATGCCTTCGTTGAATCGCATGATCTCCTCGATCGCGGAGGGCCCTGCTTCGGCCCCTTCAGACCGGTGCCATAACGCCATGACGCTGGCCCGCAAGGCACGAAACTCGGCAAACAGCTGCACCAGGTCGAAGCCCGCCATCTGCCGCAGCGCACCGTGCTCTGCCGCCGCGCTGGTGGTGGAGGCTTCGGTGGGAACAATGTCTTGCGCCTGTTCGGCGCGTTCCTGGTCGGAGTGCCGAAGCTCCAGGTCGGCCACGATGGCCAGCAGGATCTCGCGGCTGTGGTCGCGCAACGCGAGAGCCGTCATCGTCTGGCCTGCGGGCAGCTTCCTGGCAAAGGCCTCCCAGTCGGCGACGATCACGTCCAGGTTGTCCTTGATGAAGGCGCTGAGTTTCATGGACGGTTCCTGCAAAAGGGGGCGACGGGGCGCACGCTGTGAGAGCAGCAACCCGCCCCGCCATCATCGGAGCCGCCGCCTGCGCCGACTGTGCGCTACCACACCGACAGACACCCCTGGCATGTGCAAGCTTGCGTGCGGTACCGAACAGACATGCCTTGCAGCCGATGCGAATCTGAGCGATCGGCTCACACCAGGAAGTTTCTTCATGAGCGCTACGCCAGCCCCAGGACGACACCCTGCCCTGCGCGGCTTGCTTGGCACCCTCAAATCATGGTTGCAGGGTGGGCCGGGCGAGTTCGGGCCACCGAACCAAGAGCTTCCGACCGAACCTGCGAGGCCCGATGCGGATTTCTACGGCTCGGCCCGTGTGCTGGTGGTCGATGACGCCCTGGTGAACCTGATGGCCATCTCGGTGCTGATGGAGTCCCGGGGCATCGTGCCGCTGCTGGCAGCCGATGGCGCAGAAGCGGTGGCGCTGGCTTGTGAACTGCACTTCGACCTGATCCTGATGGATCTGCAAATGCCGATCCTCGACGGTCTGCGGGCCACCTCGGCGATCCGGCGCTTCGAGGCTCACAGTTCGCGCGCTCCGGTCCCTGTCGTTGCGTACTCCAGCACCTCGGTGGCTGCGGACACCCTGTCATCGCACGGGCTGAATGGCAGCCTGGCCAAGCCGTGCGGAGCTCGCGAGCTGGAGGCCTGCCTCGCCCAGTGGTGCCCGACCTATCGCTCGCCGTCGACGGTGCGCGGCGTTGCCCACGTCAATGGCGGCTGGCACGCGTCGAATCGCAATTCGGGGCCGCGTCGCGCGTCGCCAGGCTGACCTCTCAGGCCCACCCGGCATCAGGTTCGCCGCATGGCCTTGCGCTTATCGCAGCAGCGCCGCCGCACCGGCTACACAACTGAGACTGGCGATCAACGACAAGCGCCAGCGCATCGGCAGCCAGGCCTGCAGCTGGTAACGCGGATACAACACCCGGTCCACCACAAAGCAGGTCCACAGCAGGGCCGCCAACAACAACAGCCCCGGTGCCGGGTCCAACAGCAGCGCCACCCAGGCCAGCAGGCTCGGCAGCACGCCCCACAGCAGCGAAGACCGGGGCTGGGCCGTCCCCTCGCGCATCACCAATCCCCAATGAATGGCCCCCAGAAAGCTGGCGATGGTCGCGCCATACCCCAGCAGGGCCTTCGTCGCCAGCGACCCATCGTCTGGGCGCACGACCCAGAGCGCGGCTGCCAGGCCAACGAATGGAATCAGCCCGCCAAAGGCCAGCCGCCGGGCCCAAAGCGAAGGGCCTGCGTTGTTCGCCGTCATCATCAGTCTTCGTCCTTCAGCTGCGCCACAGCCGCTACTTCACGAGCGGCCGCACGGTCGTGAAACCGCCGTCCACCGCGATCACCTGCCCGGTGATGCGCACCGCGCCATCGCCGAGCAGCCAGGCCATCACGTCGGCCACCTGCTCGGCCGTTTGCACGCCGCCCAGCGGGTACTGCCGCCCGGCGCCCTCGCGCATGGCGGGCAGCTTCAGCATGCCGGCGGTCATCGGCGTCTCGGTCATGCCAGGGGCCACGGCATTGATGCGCAGGCCTTGTGCCGCATAGGTGGCCGCAGCGCTGCGCACCAGGGCTTCGACACCGCCCTTGGCCGCGGCAATCGCCTCGTGGTTGGCCACGCCGATGCGCGCCACCACCGAGCTCGCGAAAACAGCGGAGCCGGGCGCCCCCTGCAACGCTGCGATCCAGGCCTGCAGCATGAACACAGCGCTGTCGAGGTTGACGCGCATCACCTCGCGGTAGGCCTCGATGCGGGTCCGGTGCAGTGGCGCGATCAGCGTGCTGCCCACGCAATGCGCCAGCAGCGTCGGCGCGGCACCGAGCGCTTCCTGGCATGCGGCGATGGCCAATGCGGCGGCCTCGGGTGTGGTGGTGTCGGCGGCGATGCGAACGGCCGCCTCCACCTCGGCCAGGCGAGCGGCATCACGCCCCACCACGGCGACGCGGCAGCCCTGGGAATGCAACTGGTGCGCCAAGGCACGGCCGATGCCGCCGCTGGCACCGGTGATGAGGGCAATCGAGGTCATGGTGTGGGTTCCGAAGGTGAAGCTGGTGAGGTCGACGCGGTGCGTTGTGCCGGCGTCTCGATCGGTTCGGGCCGGGCTGCGCTGGACGCCCAGCGTTGCAACGTTGGCCGCCACCGCAGGAAAAGTTTGTAGGTGCACTCCATCACCCAGGCTGCACCTGGAACACGGCCGATCCGCGCCAACCAGCGCCAGCCCGGCAGCGCGGCCCACAGCGCCAGGAAGGCCTGCGCGCCGCTCAGCAGTTCACCGTGTCGACCGCGCACGTGAAAGCGCGCCATCAGTTGCTCGCGCGTGGTGCCCGGCGGCAGCGGCGACGCGGCGTCGCTGACATCGGTGAAACACACCGGCGAATCCGCCTGCAGAGGCTGCAGGCCCCGATAGATGCCAATCTCGCGACGGCACAAGGGGCACGCGCCGTCATACAGCACGGTCAGCGGCGGCGGCTCGTCGACGGGCTCAGTCACCATGCGGGCACCTCGTTGACGGCCAGCAGGTCGGCGGCCGAGTCGAGGCTGCGCGAGGCGCGAGCCCACCACTGCGAGAAGGAATCGCAACGCTGATCGACCGGTGGAAACAGCGCCGGCGCGGCCTCGCACCGGGCCCAGCGCGGCAACCAGGGTGCGAGGTGGGGTTCGGCGATGCTGCGCACGCTGCGGGCGCCTTTCAACGCGGCTGCGACGGCGGTGGCGTCACCATGCCACCGCTCGGTGGCGAGCTCGGCCATGCGGCTGCCTGCAAAGTGCCAGCGACGTTGGCTCCACGGCCAGGCGCGGTGAAAGTCGGCCACGAAGATGCCCACCACCACGGTGCCAGTGGGCAACGCGGCAGGCAGCTCACCCAGGCTCCACGGGTGCACGAGCCAGACGTCGCGGCCGGTGACGGCAGCAGCATCGGGGGCCGTCAAGCCAAGTGCTTCGGGCGGCTCTGTGCCCAGACCGGGCTCGATCAGCGGCGCTCTGCCAGGTGGCCCGTCGAGTGGGCCGTGCACGCGCGATGCGGGCTGCCGCGCCATGCGGTCGAGCTCTTCGTAAGACGCGTCGACCACCGTGCCGGGGCTGTGCCACGACTCGGGTGCGTAGCGGGCCACGTTGTCGGCGTTGAAGAGATAGGGCTTGCGGCTGCCGGTACCGGCCACCCACTGCCAGCTGAGGTGGTTGCTGGCGAGGTCGCCGTCGAGCAGGTGGCCGTAGAGCCAGTCGGCGCCGGCCCGCCAATGCACCTTGCGCACGTGCACCACGTAACTCGCCAGCCACATGCGCGCGTGGTTGTGCAGCATGCCTGTGGCATAGAGGGTGCGCACCGCCTCGTCGACCACCGGCACGCCGGTGCAACCCCGGCGGATATCGGCAGGCAGCTGGCGCTCGTAAGCGTCGTCGGGCAACGGGCCGGCGTGCAAGGACTGCGGGATGGCCTCGCCCCGGTGTTGCCACACATGGCGGAAGTAGGCACGCCAACCGAGCTCGAACACGAACTTGTGCTCCACGCTGAGCGCGTGGCGCGCGGACACGCCACGCAGCACGTCGGCCAGCGTCACCACGCCGTGGGTGATGTACGGCGACAGGCCACTCACGGCGCCCTGGAGTGAGTTGCGCGTGCGTGCATACACCGCCGGTCGCACGGCGGCGATGCGGGCGTGCGCGGCCGCGAGCGTGGGGGCGAAGGTTTCATCCATGAACGACACCCACCTCACCCCCACGGATGGCGGCTGCACGGTCGACCACTGCCTGCTTTTGTGCATCGGTCAGCCGCGCCACGTTTTTCACCTGCAGCGCCATGCGCGGGTTCTTGGCCAGCATCGGTTCGTGGCGCATGAGGAAATCCCAGTACAGCGTGGTGAACGGGCAGGCGCTGTCGCCGCTGCGCTGCGCCGGGTCATAGCGGCAGCCCTTGCAGTGCGGGCTCATGCGCTGGATGTATTTGCCGGTGGCGATGTAGGGCTTGCTGCCCATCACGCCGCCGTCGGCGTACTGGCTCATGCCCAGCGTGTTGGGCAACTCGACCCACTCCACCGCATCGACGTACACCGCCAGGTACCACGCGTGAACCTGCCTCGGCTGCACGCCGAACATCAACGCGAACAGGCCGGTGACCATCAGCCGCTGGATGTGGTTGGCGTAGCCGTGTGCAAGCGTTTGAGCCAGCGCGTCGCGCAGGCAGGCCATGTCGGTCGCACCGGTCCAGTACCACGCGGGCAGCTTCTCTTGCGCATCGAGCGCGTTGCGTTCCGCGTAGCCCGGCATCTGCGTCCAGTAGATGCCACGCACGTACTCGCGCCAACCGAGGATCTGGCGGATGAACCCTTCGACGCTCGCGAGCGGCGCGTGCCCCGCGTGAAGCGCCGCTTCGGCCGCAGCCACCACCTCGCGCGGGTTGAGCAGCTTCAGGTTGAGCGCGGCCGACAGGTGCGAGTGGTACAGCCACGGGTCGCCCGGCCACATCGCATCTTGATAACGGCCGAACGACGGCAGGCGCTGTTCGATGAACGCCTGCAAGGACTGCAGCGCCTGCTCGCGCGTGACAGGCCAGGCGAAGCCGTCCAGCTGACCCGGATGTTGGCCAAAGCGGGTGTTGACGAGTGCAATCACCTCGCGCGTGATCTCGTCGGGCTCGAAGGCCACGCGAGGCGGCACCTGGCCAGGGCCCGCAGCGTCGAAGGCCTCGCGGTTGTCGGCGTCGAAGTTCCACTGGCCGCCCACCGGCTCATCGCCCTGCATCAACACACGCTGCCGCTGGCGCTGCTCGCGGTAGAAGTACTCCATGCGCAAGGACTTGCGGCCTTTGGCATGCGCCGCGAACTCGCGCACGCTGACGAAAAAGTGGCGATCTTCGCGAATGTCCAGCGGCAAGCCGTTCGACTCCGCCAGACCCTTGATCACCTGCAGCACCCGCCAGTCGCCCGGCGCGGTCATCACCAGCTGGGCGGGCCGCAACCGCTCGATGTCGGCCTGCAGCTGCGCACCGAGGCTGCCTTGGTTGCCAGGCCCATCGAGATGGGTGTAGTGCAGCGCCCGGCCAGCCCCCTGCAGGGCCAGTGCGAAGTGGCGCATGGCCGACAGAAACACCGCCGTGCGCGGCTTGCTTGACCAGACGTGGGTCGACTCTTCGGCCACCTCGGCCATCCAGACGGCGTCGACACCCGTGTCGAAGCCATCGAACCCCGACGCGTCGAGATCGAGCTGGTCGCCCAGCACCACCACCAAGGAGCGCAACTCAGCCACGTGCGGCCTTGTTGCGCCGGCAGGCCTCGGAGCAGTACTTCACCTCGGCCCAGTTCTTGGCCCAGCGGCGGCGCCAGCTCATGGCCAACCCGCAGGCCGCGCAGGGCTTGCTGGGCAGTGCGGCCTTGTTGCCGCGAAAGCTGGCGCTGGGCAGCGTCATCGAGAAGCCTCGCGACCGGCCGGCCTGATCAGGCCTTCTTCGCCCAGGCGCTGCACCAGCCCGGTCCCGCGACCTGCTTGCCGGCGAACAGCGGGCAGCCACCTGCCTTGTCTGTGGCCTTGCCCTGGTAGAGCGCGCAGTTCGTGCAGTTCTGGCCAGCGGCGAATTTCGGGTACTTCTTGGTGTCCACCCGCTTGGCGTCGGCCACATAACCGAGCGCGGCGGCCTGGGGGTCCTTTTCGTCGACGAGCGCCTGGGCCTGCGCGCGGGTGGCAAGCGCTGCGCCAGAAGCGGCCAGCGTCATCAGAAAAACACGGCGAGGAAGGTGAAGGTTCATGTGGAACTCCTTGGGGTGGGTGAATGTGAAAAACGGTCAAGCGACGAGTCGCCGGCCTTCTTGATGAGCCGCTGCGTCGCAGCCGCCACCGTGCATTAACGCCGAAAACAGCGCCTGTGCCGACAACCAGGCGCCTTCGACACCCGAGCCGCCGAAAAAATCGCCGCAGACGCCCAGGCCCAGGGAGGCGTCCCACCAGCAGGGCTCGGCGGCTGCGACCCGTTGCGCTTGCGGCAGCGCGTAGCGCCAGCGGTGCACCACGCAGTGATGCCAGTCGACTGGCTGGCCCAGGCTGTCAGCCAGTGCGGCCTGCATCTGCTGCAACACCCACTCGGGCGATTGTTCGAGGTGGCGCCGGCTCCAGCCTGCGCGGGCATGCACCACCCAATGCGCCTGCCCGGGCACACGTGCCCGGCCCGGGCGCGCGTCATTGCGCATCACCCAGGCCAGGGGGCCTGTGGGTGGGCGGGACACGTCCCAGCGTTCAGCGTCAGCGGCGGCCTGCTCGGGCTCGCTCGAAACGCCCATGAGCGTCCAGCACGGCTGCATGGGCGCGACAGACGCGCGCCGTGCCCAATCAAGGCGATGAGGGCTGAGCAAAGGCGCCGCTTGCGCGGGCGGCACCGCCAGCAAGACAGCGTCGAACAGCGTGCCGTGGCGTTTGCCTGCGGTTGACAGTTGCCAGCCGAGCGGGCTCTTGTGCACGGCGTCGACGGCATAAGACCACGTGACCGCTCCCCGATCCAGCAGGCGGCGACACAGCTCGGGCATGTCTGGCACAGGCACATGCAGGCGTGGGCCACCGTCGAGAGGCAAGCTGCCGCTGGCCAACACCGGCGACCACGAGGCCAACCACCCCGCATGCAAGGCGTGTTCGACGAAAGTTTGAAAAGCCTCTGATCGGGCGGTGAGGCCCACGGCGCCGTGGTCGAGCCGTGTCGTGCAGGCCTGACCCTGTCGGTCAACCCATTCAAGCCGCCGGGTGGCCAGGCGACCACCGGGACCCCGCGACTTGTCGAACACATGCACCGCGTGCCCGGCCTGCGTCAGCGCACGCGCGCAGGCGGCCCCGGCGATGCCGGCGCCAATCACCGCCACTTGCTGAGCTTTGCTGGTTTTCACAGCCGCGATACTAGATACTTCCGACTCATAACGTATTCATCAACCATAAACACCTTGCTGAATCTCTGACAATCCGAGTCAAACCAGAGTCAATCACGGAAATCCACATGAATCAGCGCAAATCGGCGCAATTGCCAACCCAGCCGCCAACCGAGCCCCCGGCCGACACGGCGCACACCTCGCACCGCAGCGGCGCCGTGGCGCGCATGCTGCGCATGCCGGTGGCGACGCTGCGCATCTGGGAACGCCGCTACGGCCTGACGCAGCCCGAGCTGTCGCCCAGCGGCCAGAGGCTTTATTCGGCAGACGACGTGCGGCGGCTCGCGCTGATCAAGCAGCTCACCGAGCTGGGCCACGCCATCGGGAGCCTCGCGTCGCTGGACATGCCGCAGTTGCAACACGTGGCATCGACGCACGCGAGCGCGCTGGCGTCCACGCAGCCGGGCGCGCGTTCAGCAGCCGCCAGTTCATCGCCTGTTCGCGTCTGGCGGCTGGTGGTCATTGGCGCTGCGCTGGGCTCGCGGCTGCGACGGCCCGCGCTGCTGCGCCGGCTGGGCCGGCCGGTGGAGTTGCTGGGGCCGTTCGACAACATCGCGCAGGCGGTTGCCGCTTTGGAGGGTTCGGACTTGGACGCCGTGCTGATCCATCAGCCGCAGCTGCACGAAGCTTCGCTGGTGTCCATCGACGCTGCGGCACCGACCTTGGCCAGGGTGCCAAGGGCCGTGCTCTACCGCTTTGCGGCCGACCCCGTGTGCGAAGCCATGGCCAATGCCGGAACAGCCCTGCTGCGCGAGCCGCAACCCGACGCGGTGCTGGCGCAGTGGCTCAACAGCCTGATGATGACAAGCAGGCCGCCACAACCCGCGACGGACGAGCCCATACCACCACGCCGCTGGGACGATGCAGCCCTGGCCGACTTTGCGGGCCTGTCATCGACGATTGCCTGCGAGTGCCCGCGCCATGTGGCCGAGCTGCTGGTGCAGTTGTCGCACTTCGAGTCTTACAGCGCCCAGTGCGAGCACCGCAGCAAAGCCGATGCCGAGCTGCACGCCTACCTGAGGCGAGTCGCGGCCGGCTCGCGCGCACGTTTCGAGTCAGCGCTCGAACACGTGGCCTTGCACGAGGGCTTGATCCTGCCGCCTCAAACCTCTCCCGATGGCACCACGGCGCAAGCCACCGCCAGCTCGTCAAAGAGACGCTGATGCAGCCCGAATGACAACCTGGCCTCGCTGACCAGGGCGTCGACCTGCCGGTCATCGGCGGGCACCACCGCCAGGCCGGCCCGAAACGCCTGCGTCAACTCTTTGGTGGCGAGTGCATCGCCGAAGTCGTAGAAGGCAACCGCAGCGGCACCCTCGCGGTAGACGCTCTTCTTGACGATGTTGCTCAGCATCTGCCCGCCGCTCAGGTCGCCGAGGTAGCGCACATAAGCATGCGCCAACAAGAGATCGGGCTTTGACACATCGAGCTCGCGCAAGCGTTCGACATAAACCACCGCGGCCGGCTGCAGCACCAGCTCATTGGCCCAGTGCGCACCGTGCAGCGCAGCCAGGTCGTGTGCCAGCGCGCGCGCGCGCCACAACGAAGGCAGGTAGATCGGCGCGATGGTGGGGCGATGCGCATGCCGTTCGAGCGCGGGCTCGAGCGCGGCGTACACCGCATGCAGGTTTCGCAGCAGCGCGCAATACGCCGGCCGCTCCATGCGAGCGCGCAGCAGCGCAGCCATGAACACGCTGCGCTCGGCCGACGTGTGCAGCGCGCGGGTCTCGTTCTTCAGCCGTTCGGCGAGGGGGGCGTTCAAGCAGGGCTCCATGACAAGGGGTGTCCCCATCATAGGTAGGAGCCGCGCCTGACCCCTCGCACCTGCTACTTCACCGCCTCCGGCACCGCCGGTGTCACGGCGGCTCGCACGCCCCCCAGCTCAGGGTGCGTGGCCAGCATCTTGGCGCCATACAAGGGCTTGTATGCGCCCTGGTGGCAGGTGGCGCAGTTGGCCTTCGGCGCGTCGCCGGTCGGCCCCAGGCGGTTGGCCGGGTACACGCCCGCCAGTGGCGTGAGGTACTGCGAATTCAGGTCACGTGTCATGCGGATGCCGTACCACGCGGTGCCGCGCTGCGGCGTGCTCGAGTCCCAGTCTGCAAACGAGCGGGTGTTGTGGCAGAAGGTGCAGTTCACGCCCAGCGACTGCGACATGTGCATCATCAACCCGTAGGTGTATTCGGTCTGCTTGGTCGACTGGCGGTTGCCGTTGGGCAGCGCCGAGTTGCCGATCACGCGGATCTCGTTCACCTGCTCGAGGTAGGGCGTGAACGGGTCGCCCGGCAGCGAGGCCAGTGCCACCGAATAGGCCGGCGCGTTCTGGCCGGCACGGCTGCCGAGCATGCGCGAGGCCTGTTTGTCGGCCTCGGGTGCAAACCAGATGTTGGCCGGCACGTTCTGCCCCCGGTGGCAGGTGTAGCAGGTGACGCCGGTGTCGGCGACGTGGGTCTTCCAGTCGGTGTTGATGTGGCGCGTCATCTCCAGCATGCGACGCGCAACGACCTTGGTGTAGAGCGTGTCGAGGGAGAAGTCTTCGCCGGCCTTGTGGCAGTAGGTGCATCCCTGGTCGGGCGAGACCCAGGCCGTCATCGAGACCATCAAGCGCGTGAACTCGCCCACACTGAGGTCGCCCACGACCTTGACGTTCTTGAACACGGTCGACGCTGCCGGGCCGCCCGGCGCCGCAGGCGGCGTATCGACCGGCGGGGTGTTGGCGGCCAACTGCTCGGCGACGAGGCGCGGGTTGTAGACCTGCTCCATGCCGGTGCCGCGGTAGCCGCTCTGCACGGTGTCGATCGGCGGGCGTTCGCAGCCGGCGAGGAGCGCCGCCGCCAAGAGCGCAGCGCAGGTGCTGATGAATCGCTTCATGGCTTGACTCCCTGCAAGAGCGACGGGTCGGCCACCGGCGCGAACACCGCCGGGTAGACCGGTGCCACACCGTGTTTCACGGCCCACAGGTACCAGTTGTCGACCACCGTGCCGGTGAGCAGGATGCCGATGCCACCGACAAGCGGGCACAGCACCGCAAACCACCAGCCCCAGCGGTGGATCGATTCCATCGTCGCGTTGAAACCCATCGTCCAGCGCCAGAACAGCGCGGCGCGCTCGCTCGCCGTGCCACGGTCGACGATCTGCTCGATCTCGCGCTCGCCACCGAAGCGGCTCACCGCCAGGATGGTGGCGCCGTGCATGGCGAACAGCAGCGTCGCGCCATACAGGAAGGCGATCGACAGCATGTGGAAGGGGTTGTAGAACAGGTTGCCGTAGCGAATGGAGAACGCCGCCGTCCAGTCGAGGTGCGGGAAGATGCCGAAGGGCACCGCCTCGCCCCACGATCCCATCAGGATCGGGCGGATGAAGCCCAGCACCAGCATCAGCCAGATCGCCGCCGCGAAGGCCCACGCGATGTGGGTGCCCATGCCGAGCGCGCGAGCCCGGCGGTACATGCGCACCCACCACAGCAGCACCGAGGCCGTCATGAAAAAGCCGGCCATCAGCCACCAGCCGCCTTCGTTGAGCGGCGGGAACAGCATCAGCCCCAGGCTGGGTGGCGGCGGCTCGAGCCCCAGCCACGGCAACTGACGCACGAACTGGACCGGGTCCCAGTTGACCGAGGCCAGCATGTTCAGCCCGATGATCTCGATGCAGATGAACATGCACAGCGCCGAGGCGAGGCCGAACCAGCCGAGGTAGATCGGGCCGACCTGCGCGTCGCCCAATTTGCCCAGCCAGTGCACGTGCACGGCCGGGCCCTCGCGCTCGTTGTTGCCTTGTGCCAGCGGCACGCCGGCATAGGCAGGCGCAATGGCCTGAACGCGGGTGAAGATGTTCTGGTATTCAGCCATCAGGGTCTCCTTGGGCTGTGTTCAAACTTCGGACTGAAGAAGCGCCGGGCCGCCCCAAGCTTCTTCGCTCCCCTCGGGGGGCGGGCGACGCATCGCGGCGACCTTGGGGCCATCGTTACCTCCATATGGGCAGGTTCAGCCACCAGCTCCACCACTCGGGCCAGCCACGGGTCCAGAAGGGGCCGCTGATGACGATGCACACGGCGCTCCAGAAGCCCGCCGACAAGGCCAGGAAGAGGCCGAGGCGGTGAATGCCCAAGGTGCCGATCGAGTAGCCGATGGTGTCGCGAAAGAAAGTGTTCTCATGCTCGGCAGATTTCACCGTCTCGCCCTTGGGCGGGTTGGTGGCCGACAGGATCAGGCCGCCGTGCAGCGACAGTGCAAACACCGTCGCAAAGAAGAAGCTCACCCCCAGCATGTGGGCCGGGTTGTAGTGAAAGTGCAGGTACTGGTAGCCGGTGTTCGACACCCAGTCGAGGTGGCTCATGATCCCGTAGGGAAAGCCGTGCCCCCAGGCGCCAAGCAACACCGGGCGGATCACCACCAGCGTCACATACGCCAGGATCGCCACCGCGAATGCAAACGGCACGTGGTAGCCGATGCCGAGCTTTCGACAGATCTCAACCTCTCGCAGCGCCCACGACACGAACGAGCCGATGGCACACACCGTGATCAGCTGCCACAGCCCGCCCTCCATCAGCGGCGCCATGCCCAGACCGTATTTCAGGTCGGGTGGCGCGATCGAGATCTGCCACAGGTTCCAGGTGGGCCCCTGCGATGCACCCCACACGATCAGCAGCGTGCCGACCGTTGCGAAGAACAGCGTGGTCACGCCAAAAAAGCCGACGTAGAACGGGCCAACCCAGAAATCGAACAGGTCGCCTCCGGTCAGCGTTCCGCCACGGACACGGTACTTGCGTTCAAAACTCAGCATCGACATGATCGCCCCCAGGGTCGGTGCGCGCCCGTTGCCGGCGCGCGCACCTACAGACTCGTTGCAACGAACAGGTGCGGTGCGTCACGCCGCGCCCTGCCCGCTTCCACCAAGCTCGCTTGCGCTACTTGGCCGCCGGTGCTGTGGCAGGTGCCGGCATCGGTGACATCTGACTGGCCACCGGGGCCGCTTTGCGCGGTCCTTCGAGCCAGTTGAAACGGTCGGTGCTGAGCAAGATGAAATGAATCACCAGGGCCAGCACAAACAGGAACGTGAACAGGGCGATCAACGTCCTGCGCGGGTCGAAAAGCATCCAGATACGCCACATGTTGTTTCCTCCTATGCGGTGAATGCGAGACTGATCGCCGCCATCGCGACATCCTTGGCGTCATGGACGATCGCGGCATAACCGCTCGCGCCCGGCAGCCACGGCCGCCATTGCCACGCCAGGAAGTGCGCGACGACCGCAATCACCGTGAAGATGATGAAGCTCGTCATGAAGATCCCGTGGAACTCCTTCGCTTCCTGATCCGTCAATCCGGACAGGGAGCCTTGCCTGCTGTCAGCCATGCTCTACTCCTTCTGGGCCAGGTCGGCCCCTTGTGGCCTTTCGGCCATTACCGCGAAATACCCCCGCGGCGGGGTTTGCTGCGGCCGGAGCTGCGGCAAATCGATCGGGGCCACGGCGTTCATGCCGGCTCCCCTTGTCTGAGTGCGTCGCGCGACTTCGCCACGCGCGCTGCCGTGACACGTGCTTCGCCTTCGCGCTTGGCGTCGCGCTCGGCGCGGTCGCGCAATCGTTTGGCGGCCGAGATCTGCACCAGCACCGGTTCGGTCTCGACGAATTCGCCGAGGAGTTGCTGTGCGTCGTCGTCCCACGGCCGTGCGGGTTCATCGCTCAAGCGGGCAGGCGTCGGGTCCACCTTGTCCAGGTCGGTGCCGAGCGGCAGGATGTGGAACAACGCATCGAACAGCGCGTTGCAGAACTCCTGCACCAGGTAGGTCGCACCCGCGTAGCCCATGAAGGGCGTGCCGGTGTGGCGGCGAATGATCGGCAGCGGGAACGACGCGGGGATGAAGCTTGTCTTCATCATGCCGCCCCCGCCGCACTCGGCGAGGTACATGCGCTCGTTGTAGCTGCCGTACAAGACGAGTGGCGTTTTCTCCTTGGTGAGGCGCCGCACTTCGT
>NZ_JANOCG010000124.1:0-8279 GCF_031412075.1 Rhizobacter sp. | reverse complement strand
CAACCTGATCCCGGCCGAGTTAGCCAAGGGTTTCGGCTTCTTGCAGAGCAAACCGGCCACAGCGTTCAGCCCGGTGGCCGTCACGCCCGACGAGCTCGGCGACCCCTGGCGCGGCGGGCGCCTGCACCTGCCGCTGCAAAGCACCTGGAACGGCAGGCGCGTGGGCCTGTGCGACGCCGGCCCGGAGATGACCTTCCACTTCGGCCAGCTGATTGCCCACCTGTGCAAGACGCGCAACGTGCGCGCCGGCAGCATCATCGGCAGCGGCACCGTGAGCAACAAGGACTGGACGCACGGCTACTCGTGTGTCGCCGAAAAGCGCGCCATCGAGACCATCGAACACGGCGAGCCCAAGACCGAGTTCATGAAGTTCGGCGACACCATCCGCATCGAGATGAAGGGGCTGGATGGGCAGACGGTGTTCGGGGCGATTGACCAGGCGGTGACGGCGCTGGTTCCCGACGCTGCCGCATGAAGCGGGCCGAGCGCCGGGCCGCTCCCAAGCCGGCCCGCATTCCCTCGGGAGATCGCCAGACGTACTCGTCGGGCGAGGGGCTGTCATGAACGAGTTCCCGCGCACGCTCAAGATCGCCACGGTCTGGCTGCTCCTGGGTGTGGCGGTGTTCCTCGGCATTCGCACCTGGGAGCACAACCAGCAGCAGTCGCGCTTCCAAGCCACGGGCGGGGTGATCGAAATTCGCCGCGGGCCCGATGGCCACTACCACTGGCCGGGCAGCATCAACGGGATGGACGTCGACTTCCTCATCGACACCGGCGCCACCAGCACCGCCATGTCGCAATCGATGGCGCGTGAGCTGAAGCTCGAAACCATCGGCCGTGTGAAGAGCAACACCGCCGGGGGTGTGGTCACCGGCGAGGTGGTGCGGGCCGACGTGGCGTTGCAGGGGGGCGTGCGTGTCGAGCGCCTGGCCATCACCGCGCTGGCGGGTTTGAATGGCCGCCCGCTCTTGGGCATGGACGTGCTCGGCAAGCTGCGCTGGCAACAACGTGATGGTCTGCTGACCATCGACACCGGGGCAGCGCGATGACATCCGCTCGCCGTTGGCGCAGCACGTTGGCAGTGGCCTGCTTCTTCATCGGCTTGCAAGCGCAGGCCCAAACCCCGGCGCCGGCCGACTGCCCGCCGCAGGCCAGCATGCCCTCGGCCGAGGAGCGCGCCAAGTTGACCGCGCAGGCGCGTGACCGCGGCTTTCTCTGGCGCATCAGCAAGGGCGGCCAAAGCTCCTACCTCTACGGCACCATCCACCTCGCGCGTCGCGAGTGGATGTTCCCCGGCCCGCAGGTCAGCGCTGCCTTGAAAGCCAGCCAGGTGGTGGCGCTGGAGCTCGACATCACCGACACCGCCCTGATGCAGCGCCTGCAAGCCGGCATGGCCCCCAAGGCGGGCGAGCCGGGCGCACAACTGCCCCAAGACCTGGCCACCCGATTGCGCGCCCAGCTGCGTGTGGCCTGTGCACCAAACGAAATGCTCTCCGCCATGTCGCCCGAGATGGTGGGCGCCTTGCTGGTGATGATGTCGGCGCGGCGTGACGGCCTCGACGCCAACTACGGCATCGACCCCGCGCTGGCCCATCTGGCTCGGCGACAAAAAAAGTCTGTGGTGTCGCTCGAAACGCCCGAGCTGCAACTCAAGCTGATGCGCAGCCAGTCGGCCACCGACTTGCGCGAGAGCCTGGAAAAAGTGTTGTCCGACCTGGAGCAGGACCGCACCCGCCCGCTGCTGCTGCGCGTGGCCCAGGTGTGGGCCGAAGGGCGCGACGACGAGCTCGAGCGCTACCGCGAGTGGTGCGACTGCGCCCACACCGAGCTGTAGCAGGCGACCCTGAAAGCCATGCTCGACGACCGCAACCCGGCAATGGCGGCACGCATCGACGCGCTGCACAGCGGGGGCCAAACCGTGTTTGCTGCCGTCGGCAGCTTGCACTTGTTCGGCCCCCAGGCCTTGCCGGCCTTGATGGCCCAGCGCGGTTACCGCGTTGAGCGCATCAACTTCAAACCCTGATCAGTTGATGTTCAGCGTGTAGGTGCCGGCGGTCGCGCCCACCCCGCCGCTGTAGTAGCGCACCCGCACGTAGTACGTGGCCGCCGCGCTCCCGCTGTTTGTCACGCTCACGCTGTCGACCAGGCCTGTGCCCTTGACGCTGCTGCCCACCTGCCGGCCACTGCTGTTGTAGACGTAGAGGTCGTAGTCGGCGCTGGCGTTGGGCGTGAGCCGGCTGGTGAAGGTGGTGCGTGCCGGCACGCTGACGCGGAAGTAATCGGTGTCGCTGCTGCTCGCCACCGTGCCGTTGATGGTGGTGCCGCGCGTCACGGCCTGCGCTGTGCCCATGCTGTTGTTGGGCTCGACCTCGTTGCCCGGCGGCGGGGGCGGTGGTGGTGGCGGGGTCACGCCGCCGGCCGCATCGACCGCCGCGTTGGCGTCGACGATGCCGGTGCCGCACTGCGAGCAGGTGGCCGGGAAGGCGCGTGTCGATGCCTGCAAACGTGTGGATACCTCATCGGGCGTGAGGGCAGGGTTGCGCGACAGCATCAGCGCGACCACGCCCGCCACGTGGGGCGCCGCCATCGAGGTGCCTTGGTAGTACGCGTAGGCGTCGGCACCCGGCGCAGTGGCGCCATTGTTGAGGGTCGACAAGATGCCGTTGGCTGAGCCGCTGCGCACGTCGCCGCCTGGAGCGGCCACTTCCACCACGCTGCCGTAGTTGGAGTAGTAGGCCCGCCCGCCGCTGCGGTTGGTCGCTGCCACGGTGATCACACCGGCGCAGCTGGCCGGTGAGAAGTTGGCCGCGTTGGCGTTGCTGTTGCCAGCCGCCACCACCACCACCGTGCCGCGGCTGCGGGCGCTGTTGATGGCGTTTTGCGAGGTGGTGTCGCAGGCGCCCGAGCCGCCGAGCGAGAGGTTGAGCACCCGCGCCGGGTTGGGGTTGGCGGGGATGCTGCCCACGGTGCCGCCCGAAGCCCAGACCATGCCGTCGGCGATGTCCGAGGTGTAACCCCCGCACTTGCCCAGCACCCGCACCGGAACCACCCGCGCGCCGAAGGCCACGCCGGCCACGCCACTGCCGTTGTTGCTGACGGCGGCGATGGTGCCGGCCACGTGGGTGCCGTGCCAGCTGCTCGACTGGTCTTGCGATGGGCTGCCGGTGCCGCACTCGCCGGCCTGGATGGCGTCGCCGGGGTCTTGGGCATCACTGTCACGCCCGTTGCCGTCGTTCGAGATGAAGGTGTCGGCGATGAAGTCGTAGCCCGGCAGGATGTTGGCGGCCAGGTCGGCGTGCGGGCGGTAGCCGGTGTCGATCACGGCGGCCACCACACCGGTGCCGGTGGATTTGTCCCAGGCGGTCGGCAGGTTCAGCCCGCCGGTGGCTTCGAAGTAGTGCCATTGCTGGCCGTACTGCGTGTCGTTGGGGGTGAGCTGGGCTTGCAGGATGCGGTCGGGCTCGGCGTATTCCACCGACGGGTCGGCGGCCATGATGTCGCGCGCCAACTGCGCCACGTCGGCTTGCGGCAGCGCGCGGTCGAGGCGCATCACCTGGGTGTCGAACGAACCCACCCGCACCAGCTGCAGCTGCAGGCCCGAGCGCGCGGCCACGCCTTGTGCGCCTCGGTGCAGCAGGGCGCGGTCGGGGGCGCCTGCGGTCGCGGTGGTGCCGGCGACGCCGCTGCGGTATTTGATGATCAGGCGGTTGGTGGGCCGCTCGGCCGCGGCATCGCCCGCTGCCGCCGGGCCACCGGCGTGCGCCCACAGCGGGGCACACAAACTCACGGCGATCAGAGCACCCAGAGTGGCTTGTGGCCGGGTGATGCGCTTGTCATGGAGACTCATGGTTCATCCTTGTGAAGTGAACGGGTTGGTGCTGATCCACGACCAGCCGACGCAGGGTCGGGCAAGTCAGCACCCGCGTCACCTGCTACAGCTTGCAGGTTGACGATCACCACGGCAGGTGCATCGCATGCACAATCGCTTGCACACGCACACAACGCGGGCTTCTTCAGGAGACACAGCACCATGGCCGATACCTCCAGCTTCACCAAGATGGTTCCCGGGTTCGACTTCCTGCAAGGCCTGGTCAAGAACGCCGGCTCGGCCTTGCCCAACATCGGCCAGTGGGTCGCCCCCACGCTCAACCCGGAAGAGCTCGAAAAACGCATCGAGGAGCTGCGCACCGTGCAGTTCTGGCTGGAGCAGAACGCCCGCATGCTGGGTGCCACCATCCAGGCGCTGGAGGTGCAGCGCATGACGCTGTCCACCCTCAAGACCATGAACGTGCAGATGACCGACCTGCGCGAGTCGCTCACCATTCGCCCGCCCGAGGCCGCAGCTGCCCTTGCCGCCGCTGCGCCGCCTGCCGCCAAGAGCGTGCGCAAGGCGGGCTCGAAAGGCGCCGAGTCGGCACCTCAGGCGGTCGACCCGATGCAGTGGTGGGGCGCGCTCACCAAGCAGTTCACCGAGCTGGCCACCGTGGCGATGAAAGACAGCGCCACCGACGCCGCCAAGAACCTGGCGGGCGCGATGCTCAAGCAGTCGGTCGACGCCGCCGGCCAGACGCTCAAGAAGGCCGCCAGCATGCCGGGCCAGGTGGCGCGCACCGCGGCGGGTGTGGCCGCCGGTGCGGCCGGTGCCGCGGTGCGCAAGCGCGCCGCCGCGCGCAAAACCAAGAGCCCCAAGGCCCGGTGAGCCAGCGGGCCCGCGCGCGATGAAGCTGTTTGCCCACGCCCACGCCACGCACCCCGACTGGCGCATGGCCGTGGCGCTGGCCGCGGCGCAGATCGAGGCGCAGCGCGCCGACCCTGCCGGCCTGCACATCAACCAGCCCACGCTCGGTTGGGCCTATTTCAGCGACCACTACGCCCCGCAGGCCAAGGCCTTGCTCGCCGAGCTGCGACAGCGCTGGCCGGGTGTGGCCTGGGTGGGCGCCTCGGGCATCGGCCTGGCGGCCAATGGGGTGGAGTATTTCGACGAGCCCGCGCTGGTGCTGATGCTGGCCGACCTGCCGCGTGACCAGTTCTGCGTGTTTTCCGGTGCGCGCCCGCTGAGCCAGGCACCGGCTGGTTTCGAGGCCGCCACCGCGCAGGTGCATGCCGACGGCCGCACCGCCGACCTGGGCGAGCTGATCGCCGACATGAGCAAACTCACGCAAACCGGTTATCTGTTTGGCGGCCTCGCCTCGGCGCGCAACCAGCCGCTGCAGCTGGCCGACGGCATCTTCGAAGGCGGTTTGTCGGGTGTGGCATTCGGCCCCGAAGTGACACTGGTGTCGCGCGTGACCCAGGGCTGCCAGCCCATCGGCCCGGTGCGCCACGTCAGCCAGGGTGAGCGCAACGTCGTCAACCAGCTCGACGGCGAGCCCGCACTCGAGTGCCTGCTGCGCGACCTGGGCGTGAGCGGGCGCGAGCCGCGCGAAGCCCTGCCGCGCATCCGCGAAACTTTGGTCGGCCTGATCGACCGCAGCGACGACGCCTTGTCGCGCCCCGGCCAGTTTGGTGCCGACACGCGCGTGCGCCACCTGGTCGGCATCGACCCGGCGCGTGGGGGTGTGGCGCTGAGCGACGAGGTGGAAGAGGGCATGCAGATCGCCTTCTGCCGCCGCGACACCGAGGCCGCGCGGCGCGACCTGGTGCGCATCTGCACCGAGATCCGCGAAGAGCTCGAACCCGAGACCCTGCCGGTGGAGACCGCGCTCGCCTTGCAAGGCGCCGAAGCCGACCACGCGCCGCACCCGGCGCGGCGCATCGCCGGGGCCATCTACGTGAGCTGCGTCGGCCGAGGCGGGCCGCACTTCGGCGCGCCCTCGGCCGAGCTGGCGATCATTCGCCGGGCGCTGGGTGATGTGCCGCTGGCAGGCTTTTTTGCCTCGGGCGAGATCGCACGCCGGCACCTGTATGGCTACACCGGTGTGCTGACCGTCTTCTCTGCTTGATCTTCTCTGCTTGATCTTCTTTGCCTGACCCGATCCATGAACACGATGACCACTCCCCCCGCCCCCACGCGCGACGAGCGTGTGGCCCGACAGTCGTCGGTGGTCGCCGAGCTGGCCGCCTTGTTGCCGCCGCACGCCCTGTTGTGGCAAAGCGAAGACACGGTGCCCTACGAATGTGACGGCCTCACCGCGTACCGCGAGCAGCCGCTGGCCGTAGCCCTGCCCGAAACCGAAGAGCAGGTCGCCGCCGTGCTGCGCGCCTGCCACAAGCTCGGTGTGCCGGTGGTGGCGCGCGGCGCGGGCACCGGCTTGTCGGGCGGCGCCATGCCGCACCGCATGGGTGTGACGCTCAGCCTCGCCAAGTTCAACCGCATCGTGAAGGTCGACGCGCTGGCGCGCACGGCCACCGTGCAGTGCGGTGTGCGCAACCTGGCCATCAGCGAGGCCGTGGCGCCACTCGGCCTGTACTACGCACCCGACCCCAGCAGCCAGATCGCCTGCACCATCGGTGGCAACGTCGCCGAAAACTCGGGCGGTGTGCACTGCCTCAAGTACGGCCTGACCTTGCACAACGTGCTGCGCGTGCGCGGCTTTATGGCCGACGGCGAGGCGGTCGAGTTCGGCGCCGAAGCGCTCGACGTGGCCGGCCTCGACCTGATGACGGTGCTGATCGGCAGCGAAGGCATGCTGGCGGTGGCGATCGAAGTCACCGTGAAACTCGTTCCCAAGCCGCAGCTCGCGCGCTGCATCATGGCAAGCTTCGACGACATCCGCCGTGCTGGCGATGCGGTGGCGAACATCATTGCTGCCGGCATCATCCCGGCCGGGCTGGAGATGATGGACAAGCCGATGGTTGCCGCCGTCGAAGGCTTCGTGAACGCGGGTTACGACCTCGATGCCGCGGCCATCCTGCTGTGCGAAAGCGATGGCACGCCCGAAGAAGTGGCCGAAGAAATCGGCCGCATGCTCGACGTGCTGGCCGAAAGCGGCGCCACCCGCATGGAGGTGAGCAAGGACGAAGCCCAGCGCCTGCGTTTCTGGAGCGGGCGCAAGAACGCCTTTCCGGCCAGTGGGCGCATCAGCCCCGACTACATGTGCATGGACTCGACCATCCCGCGCAAGCGCCTGGCCGACATCCTGCTCGCCATTGCCGAGATGGAGAAAAAGTACGAACTGCGCTGCGTCAACGTGTTCCACGCCGGCGACGGCAACCTGCACCCGCTGATCCTGTTCGACGCCAACGACCCCGACCAGCTGCGCCGCTGCGAACTTTTCGGCGCCGACATCCTGGAAACCAGCGTCCGGTTCGGCGGCACGGTGACGGGTGAGCACGGCGTGGGCGTCGAAAAGCTGTCGTCGATGTGCGTGCAGTTTTCACCGGCCGAGCGTGAGCAGATGCTCGCCCTCAAGCGCGCCTTCGATCCCGAAGGCCTGCTCAACCCCGGCAAGGTGATCCCCACGCTCGTGCGCTGCGCCGAGTACGGAAAGATGCATGTGCGCAAGGGGCTGCTGCCGTTTGCCGAGCTACCGCGGTTCTAGAGATTTCCGTTCCGTTCACCCTGAGCCTGTCGAAGGGACGAGTGCACGGCGCTGGCTTCGACCCTTCTACGGAGGCTCAGGATAGGCAAGCTCAGCCGAACGGGAGTTGTCGCAGGGGTGTGCCTTCCTATAATCGCCCACCCCCCAAGAAGAGGCTGCCGCCCGCCCGGCTCGACCCATGAACTCCGACTTCAAGCCCAATGACATCGAGCGCGCCGCCCAGGCCGCGTGGACGGCTGCCGACGCCTACCGCGTGACGGAAGACGCGAGCAAGGAAAAGTTCTACGCCTGCTCGATGCTGCCCTACCCCAGCGGCAAGCTGCACATGGGCCACGTGCGCAACTACACCATCAACGACATGCTCACGCGCCAGCTGCGCATGAAGGGCATGAACGTGCTGATGCCCATGGGCTGGGACGCCTTCGGTCTGCCGGCAGAAAACGCCGCCATCAAGAACAAGGTGCCGCCGGCCAAGTGGACCTACGACAACATCGCCTACATGAAGCGGCAGATGCAGGCGATGGGCCTGGCCATCGACTGGAGCCGCGAGGTCACGACCTGCTCGCCCGACTACTACCGCTGGAACCAATGGTTGTTCCTGCGCATGCTCAAGGCCGGCATCGCCGAGCGCCGCACGCAAATCGTCAACTGGGACCCGGTCGACCAGACCGTGCTCGCCAACGAGCAGGTGATCGACGGCAAGGGCTGGCGCTCGGGCGCCGTGATCGAAAAGCGCGAGATCCCCGGCTACTACCTCAACATCACCAAGTACGCCGACGAGCTGCTCGACCATGTGCA
>NZ_JANOCG010000123.1:0-4585 GCF_031412075.1 Rhizobacter sp. | reverse complement strand
CCGTCAGGGAAACCGATATGCGTCTAATTTGAACGATCGTGCAAAACTTTACCTGTCGTCGGAGAGATGCAAATCTGTCGGCCGGCACCGCCCCCAACATTCAAATGAGATTGGAGACAGCATGACAAATACAACCCTGAGCCGCAGCGTCGTTGGCTTCGCGAAGGCATCCATTTTTGTGGCCGCGATGAGCATGTCGGCCCTGGCCGCCGCCCAGTACCAGAAGGGCCCGGATCCCACCGTAGCCGGCCTCGAGCGCGCAGGCAGCTTCACGGTCCGCACCACCACCGTCTCGAGCCTGGCCGCGGTCGGCTTCGGCAAGGGCACGATCTATTACCCGACCGCTGCAGGCAGCTACGGCGTGATCGCCATCTCCCCGGGCTTCACTGCGTACCAGTCGTCGATCAGCTGGATGGGCACCCGCCTGGCTTCGCACGGCTTCGTGGTGATCACCATCGACACCAACACCACCTCCGACCAGCCCGACAGCCGCGGCAACCAACTCACCGCCGCGCTCAACAAGGTCGTCAGCCTGAGCCGCAGCTCGGGGAACGTGCTCGCCGGCAAGGTCGACGCCACACGCCTGGCCGTGGCCGGCCACTCGATGGGCGGCGGCGGCACGCTGGCTGCTGCGCGCGACAACCCGTCGTACAAGGCCGCGGTGCCACTGGCTCCTTGGCACACCACCAAAAACTGGTCAACGGTTCGTGTCCCCACGCTGATCATCGGCGGCGAGAGCGACACCGTTGCAGGCGACGCATCGCACTCGATCCCGTTCTACACGAGCATCCCCAACACCACGTTGAAGGCCTTCATGGAGCTGAACAACGCGGATCACTTCTTCCCGCAGGCATCGTCGCAGTACCCGCTGGTGGGCAAGTACATGATCTCGTGGTTCAAGCGCTTCGTCGACAGCGACACCCGCTACAGCCCGTTCTTGTGCGGCGCACCGCACCTGACACAGGTCGCGGTCACGTCAAAGATCCAGCAATACCGTTCGAACTGCCCGTACTGATCGGGTAGTGCCTGGCAGCGAACCGTCGGGAGACGGGTCGCTGCCCAGCCGCCGGGCCCATCAGAGTCTGTGCACGCAAATCCAAAATTTCACATTTTTGCGCTCCCGAGGAGTCTGCGGGCCCATCACACGCCCCGCTACACGGGAGCTCGTTTTCACCTGTCAATCAGGACGTTTTCATAGGTTAACTTCGTCGGGATTGCACATGCGATTGCAACTTGGGTGCAAACGTTTCCTTTTGCTCAGTGGGGCATCAGGGAAACCGATATCCGACAAAAGTACGCGCTCGTGCATTATTTGACTGCCACTCACCGAACGCCTGTTCAACGGGTGGTTCGCAGCCCGCGACCAGCGGAACGCGTGTGTTCCAAACCACCCTCAAGACAGGAGACACCATGAGAATCACAGCGCAAAACACGGCACGGGGCGTCGCAAGCTTTGCCAAGGCCTCCCTTTTTGTCGCCGCGTTGGCGGTGTCCGCACTGGCCAACGCGCAGTACCAGAAGGGCCCGGACCCCACCGTATCCGGCCTCGAGCGCACCGGCTCGTTTGCCACCCGTACCGTGACCATCTCGCGCTCCAGCGCCAGCGGTTTTGGCGGCGGAACGGTCTACTACCCCACCGCCTCGGGCAGCTATGGCGCCATCGCCATTTCACCGGGCTTCACCGCCTACCAGTCGTCGATCAGCTGGATGGGCACGCGCCTGGCCTCGCACGGCTTTGTGGTGATCACCATCGACACCAACACCACCTCAGACCAGCCCGACAGCCGCGGCCGCCAGCTCAAGGCAGCACTGGATCGTGTGGTCAGCCTGAGCCGCACCAGCAGCAGCCCGCTGTACAACAAGGTGGACTCGACCCGCCTCGCCGTGGCCGGCCATTCGATGGGCGGCGGCGGCACGCTGTCGGCCGCACGCGACAACCCGTCCTACAAGGCGGCGGTGCCGATCGCTCCGTGGCACACCACCAAGAGCTGGTCGCGCGTGACGGTGCCCACACTGATCATCGGCGGCGAAACCGACACGATCGCCGGGGTGTCAAGCCACTCGATCCCGTTCTACACCAGCCTGCCCAGCTCGACCAAGAAAGCCTATGCCGAGTTGAACGGCGAAGGCCACTTCTTCCCGCAGTCTTCGAGCAACTACCCGATCGTGGGCCGCTACATGATCTCGTGGTTCAAGCGCTTCGTGGACGGCGACAGCCGCTACAGCCCCTTCCTGTGCGGCGCGCAGCACAACGCCGACCTGGGTGGCTTCTTCGGCCCCTTCTCCGACTACCGCGAAAACTGCCCTTACTGATCTACGGGCCGGCGCGTGAGACGTCGGGAGACGCCTCGCGCGCCGCCAGCCAGCGCAGCACGCCTGCACCCGCCACACGCGCGCTGGCCAGGCATGCCGTCAAGAGGTAGCCCCCGGTCGGGGCTTCCCAGTCCAGCATCTCACCCACACAAAACACACCCGGCTGCGCACGCAGCATCAGCGCGTCGTCGAGCGACTCCAGGCGCACGCCACCTGCGCTGCTGATGGCCTCGTCGATCGGCCGCGCCGCGACCAGCCGCAAAGGCAGGGCCTTGATGAAGGCCGCCAGGCGGGCCGGGTCGGCCATGTCGCCGCGCGACACCACTTCGTACAAGAGGCCGGCTTTCACGCCGTGCACACCGAGCCGCGTTTTCAGGTGGGTCGACAAGGAGCGCGGGCCGCGCGGGTGGGCGAGTTCATCGTGCACCCATTCCAGGCTGCGCGCGGGCAAGAGATCGATGTGCAGCGTGGTGCTGCCATGCGCCTCGATCGCGTCGCGCAGGTGGCTTGACGCAGCGTAGACCAGGCTGCCTTCGATGCCGGTTTCAGTGGCGATGAATTCGCCCGTCTGCTCGAAGCGCAGGCCTTCATCACCGGCAAACCTCAGCCCCACCGATTTCAGCGGCTCGCCGGCATAGCGGCTGCGAAAGTGCTCTGTCCAGCCGATGTCGAAGCCGCAGTTCGCCGGCCGCAGCGGCGCCACGTCGACACCGCGCTGTGCGAGCCACGGTGCCCAGGCGCCGTCGGAGCCGAGGCGCGCCCAGCTGGCGCCGCCGAGCGCCAGCAACACCCCATCGGCCTCGACACGCACTTCCCCCTGCGGCGAATCAAACCGCAATGCCATGGCCGAAGCGTCAGCAAAACCCAGACACCGGTGCCGCATGTGAAAGCGCACGCCACTCGCACGCAAGCGCGCCAGCCAGGCACGCAGCAGCGGCGCGGCTTTCATGTCGGTCGGGAACACACGCCCCGACGAGCCGACAAAGGTGCTGACCCCGAGCCCCAGCGCCCACTCGCGCAGCTGCTGCGGGCTGAAGTCGTTCAGCCATGACTCGAGCTGCACACGGCGTTGGCCGTAGCGCGACAAAAACGGTTCCAGCGCCTCGCTGTGGGTGAGGTTCAGGCCACCCTTGCCTGCCAGCAGGAACTTGCGGCCCACCGAGGGCATGCCGTCGTAGAGGTCGACCTGCACACCGCCCGCGGCCAACACCTCGGCGGCCATCAGGCCGGCGGGGCCTCCGCCGACGATGGCAACGCGGGGCAAGAAGGAGGGTGAAGTCATGGTCAATCGGCAAGCGGCGGGCTCGCATTGTCTGCGAGCGGGCTGCCCACCGAGTCAACCGCGCCGATTCAGGTCACGTCGATGGCCTCGTTGCCGAGTGCCTGGGCGGCTGCACCCAGGCCCGCCGCCGTGCGCTCCATCGCCGACGATGCGTCGGTAATGCCGGTGGCCAGGTCGAGCGTCAGGCTCACCGCCACGTCGACCCACTTCACCCAGCCGGGGATGCCGTCTTTCATGGCATCGAGCGCTTTCTCGAAGTGCTCCTGGCGCTTCTCGGCGCGCTCGATCGCTTCGTTGACCTTGATGGTCGACTTGAGCAATGCATCCAGCGCCTGCTCGATCTTCTCGACCTGCAGCGCGATCTTGCCCACCTTGTTGGCAGGCAGCGTCTTTTTGGCCACCGCGAGGGCCTTGTCCTGCTTGGCCTGCTCGTCCATCGCCTCGTAGATGGTTTCAGACAAGGCCTTCGACTTCTTCTCGATCTTGGCGATGTCGATCTTGTGGATCTCGATGTGCGACTGGCAGTTCTTCAGGCTCGGTGTCTCCACACCCAGCACCTTGCTGAACACGTTGAGGCCGATCTCTTTGGCGCCCTGCGCCACCTTGCCGCTTTTCTTGGCTTTGACGTTCTCTTCGTTCATCAGCTTTTTGAGCACCGTGAGCTCGGCCTGGATCAGCTTGCCCGCCTTGTCGGCATCGAGCGCGAGCTTCACGATCTCTTGCCCGATGGCCAGGCCGCCCTTGACGATGCCCACGATGCCCAGCGGCGACAACGCCCCTGCCGTCACCACCGACAGCACCGCACCGCCCGTCACCAGCACCGCCGTGAGGGCGATCTTGCCGCCGCACTTGACGCGGAACTTGAGCAGCTCCTTCTGGCCCTTCTTGTAATCGTTGATCAGCTTCTCGCACAGGTCGGCCATCTCGTCGCTGGCGGCCTGGGCGCCCTTCTCCAACAACGCCTGCACGTCGCGGGTGAAGGCAGCGCCG
>NZ_JANOCG010000122.1:0-2560 GCF_031412075.1 Rhizobacter sp. | reverse complement strand
GTCGACGAAGGTCACGGCATCACCGGTGCGGTAGTAGCCCTCTTCGTCAAACGCGAGTGCGGTGTTCTCGGGGTCACGCCAGTAGCCGGGCATCACGTTGGGGCCGCGAAAACGCACCTCGGTCTTGTCACCTGGCTTGTCACCTTGAGGCACCAGTTTCACGTCGACCCCCGGGCAGGGCAGGCCGATGTAGCCGGCGCGCGCATCGGTCCCCAGCACAAAGGTGCACGAAGGCGCGGTCTCGGTCATGCCCAGCCCGCCGATGATGCGGATGCGCTCGCCGACCGTCGCCTCGGCATGCTGGTCCATCAGGTTCCACGAGGCCTGGGAGATGCCGGCACCACCGCACATGAAGGCCTGCACACGCTGGAAGAGCGATTTGCGCAGCGCCGCGTCGCTGTTCATCGCGGTGGCGATCTCGTCGAAGCCCTTGGGCACGTTGAAGTAGACAGTGGGTTGGATCTCGCGCAGGTTGCGCAATGTTTCGGCAATGCCCTTGGGCGTGGGCTTGCCGTCGTCGATGTAGAGCGTGCCGCCGTTGTAGAGCGCGATGCCGACGTTGTGGTTGCCACCGAAGGTGTGGTTCCAGGGCAGCCAGTCGACCAGCACCGGTGGCTCCTCGGCGAGGAAGGCCATGCACTGGCGGATCATTTGCAGGTTGCTGCACCACATGCGCTGCGTGACGACCACACCCTTCGGGTTCTTGGTCGAGCCCGAGGTGAACATGAACTTGGCGATGGTGTCGGCGTTCACTCCCGCGTGGGCGGCCACGGCGCTGGCGGAGAGCGGCGTGTCGAGCAGCGAATCGAAGCGTGTGGTCTGGCGGCCTTCGAGCTCGCCTTCGGTCAACACAACTTCGACATCGCTGTCCACACAGGCCTGGATGGCGCGTGCATAAGGCGCGCCATGGCTCGCGAACACGAGGCCCGGCTTCAAGGTGTCGATGATGTGCCTGAGCTTGCCGTAGTCCTGCGCGATCACCGAGTAAGCCGAGGAAATGGTGGCGTGCGGCACACCCACCCACAGCGCGCCCATCGCGAGCGTGAGGTGCTCCAGGTCGTTGTCGGAGAGGATGACCACCGGCCGCTCGGCCGAGAGGCCACGGTTCACCAGCGCCTGGCCCACGGCCTGCGCGCGCTGCAGCATGTCGGCGTAGCTGATGCGACGCCAATCTGCACCGTTCGGCCGCTTGGCAACGAAGGTGCGCTCGGGCACCTCGCGCGCCCATTGTTCGAGGCGATCGGTGATGCGCTCGGGGTAAGCGCCGAGTGGCTCGGTGGAACGCAGCACCTGGATGCCATCGGCGCGCACTTAAAGTGCCGCGCTGATCGCGCCACCGACAGCAGCGCTCCGGTACTTCACGACTTCACCACCTTCCCCGCGCGCCCTTCCAGAAAGGCGCGCAAGCGGTCTTTGGCGTCGGGCGTGCTCTCCGCCACCGCCGCCATCAGCGACTCGGTGAACAAACCTTCGGCCTGCGACTGGTCGGCAATGCGCGGCAGCGCATGGGTCACGGCGTAGTTGGAGAGCGGCGCGTTTTGCGCAATGCGCTGCGCCAGCTCCAGCGCCTTGGCAAAACCAGCGCCTTCGGGCACCACGTACTGCACCAGGCCGGCGGCGCAGCCTTCTTCGGCGTCGTACACACGGCCGGTCAACATCATGTCGCTCATGCGGGCCACGCCCATCAGGCGCGGGATGCGCGCCGAGCCGCCACCTCCGACGAAGAGCCCACGCTGGCCTTCGGGCAGGCCGAAGTAGGCCGAGGCTTCGGCGACGCGGATGTGGGTGGCCGAGGCCAGCTCCAAACCCCCACCGACCACCGCACCCTGCAACACCGCCACCACCGGCACCGAGCCGAACTGCACTGCATCAAACGCCGCATGCCACATGCGCGAGTGCAGCACGCCCTCGCCCACGTCGCGCTCCACCAGTTCAGACAGATCGAGCCCGGCGCAAAAGTGCGGGCCCTCGCCGCTCACGATGGCCGCACGCGTGCCTTGGGGCAAGTTGACAAAGGCGGTGTGCAGCTGCTGGATCAGCGTGTCGGAGATCGCATTGCGCTTGGCCGGCCGGTTGAGGCGAATGTGCACCACGGCACCCAACTGGCTGACCTGCAAAAGATCGAGCGACGCCAGCAGGCCAGACGCGGGTTGGAATTCGGTGCTCATGGGTGCGGCTTGCTATTTAGTTAAGAAGTACAACTACTTTTGCGTCTGGCCATCATAGGAGCCTGCCCTAGGCCGAGCAAGGTTCTCACTGCTACAAACTCTAAGTACTTACCCTGACTTTGCTGAGCCTAGTTAGTTCAATACCATAACTACTTGACCCCTCTCCTGCGAGACCTCCATGAGCAAGCTGATAGATGCCGAGGCCGTGGCCGGCCTGATCCCCGATGGTTCGACGGTGTGGCTGGGTGGTCTCGCAATGATGGGTTTTGCCGAAGAGATCGCGAAGGCTGTCGAGGCCTCGTTCCTGGCCACCGGCAAGCCACGCAACTTGACCACCTGGGCCTCGGGCGCCATCGGCAACGGCAAAGACGGCGGCATGGTGCACTTCGCCC
>NZ_JANOCG010000121.1:0-4711 GCF_031412075.1 Rhizobacter sp. | reverse complement strand
CGCCGTGGCGCCTGGTTGCGGGGCTACGTCTACGCGTTCATCGAGGCGTTTGCGCCGACCCTCACGCGCCCGGTGGTTGAGGGCGCGATGAGGGGCGTAACGATCGACGCCTAGAGCGCGTCACGGTGCACTGAAGCGGGTGATGCGGCTTTGGGTGAGCACGTACAAGGCGCCGTCCAGCCCCGTGAGCATGCCCACCGCCTGGCCTGCGACCCGGCCGAAGGTGTAGGCCGCATTGCCGTTGGCCATGTCGACACGGCCGATGAACGGGGTGCAGAAGTCGGTGAAGAAATAGCTGCCCCGGTAGGCCACAGGGAACGGGCCGCTGTCGGTCGGGTAGAACGCGCCGCCGGTGATGGCGCAGCCATTGAAGAACCCGGCCGGCCCGGTGGCCTCTGCCGTGTGGTCGTAGGCAAACAGCGGCGCCGTCACCCCCGCTGCATTGGTCGGCCCTTCGGTCGCCGGCCAGCCGTAGTTGGCGCCCGGCACGCCGAGGTTGATCTCTTCCCACGAGCCCGCACCCACGTCGTTGATGTGGATCCGCCCGTCGCTTCGGCGCACGGCAAAGGTGAACGGGTTGCGCAGGCCGCGTGCCCAGATGGCGCAGCGCAGCGTGCCGGCCGTGGTGCAGAACGGGTTGTCACTCGGGATGCTGCCGTCGTCGTTGAAGCGCAGCATCTTGCCGAACGGCGTGTTCAGGTCAGGCGCGTTCGCGCTGTTGGCGTTGTCGCCCACGGCCACATAGAGCTTGCCGTCGTTGCCGAAGTGCAAGGCGCCGCCGTTGTGGTTGGTCGCTCCCGACAGAGTGGGCAAATCGGCGATGCGCAGCTCGCTACCCGCTGACACGATGTTCGGGTTGGATGCGTTGGCCGTGAAGCGGCTGATGCGGTTGTGCGTGCCGCCCTGGGGTGTCGTGTAGTAGAGGTAGACGTAGCGGTTGCTGGCGAAGTTGGGGTGCAAGGCCACGCCCAGCAGACCACGCTCGCCCACCGGGTCAACCGTCAGCGTGATGAAGGGGGCGCTCAGCAGCACACCCGCGCTGACGACCCGCAGTTGCCCACCTTGCTGGGTGACGAACATGCGCCCGTCAGGGGCCTGCGCAAACGCGGTGGCGCTGGACAGGCCGGCAACCCACTGGTCGGTGCGGGTGATGCCCGCCGGCTGGTTGCGGGTGCCGCCGAACTGCACGGTGGCGGTGGCCCAGGCCGAGAGGTTGCCGGCCGCGTCACGCGCACGGGCGCGGATCACGTGTTGCCCCGATGCATAAAGATTCGAGTCCACCGTCACGCTGTAGGGCGCGCTGGTGTCGGTGCTGCCGATCTGCACGCCGTCGACCTGGAACTCGACGCCGGTCACGCCGACGTTGTCGCTCGCGCTGGCGCTGAGCGTCAGCGTGCCGGCGAGGCCGCTGGCCAGGTTGGCCGGTGACGTCAGCGTGGCAACGGGCGCCTGCGTGTCACCACCCGAGCTGTTGACGGTGACGCTGACTGCGCCGCTCATCGTGACCGCGCCCAGGTTGTCGGTGGCGCGCGCCGTCAGCGAGCGTGTGCCGGTGGCCGATGGCGTCCAGCTCACGCCGTAAGGTGAGGAGGTGTCGGTGGCGCCGATCTGCACGCCGTTCTCGAAGAACGCGACGCTGGCCACGCTGCCGTCACTGTCGTTGGCGCTTGCCACCAGCGACACGGCCACGCCGCTGGTGGCGGTGCTGTTGTTCGCCGGGGCGGTGATGGCCACCGTCGGCGGCGTGTTGGTCACGGGCCCGATGTCGGTGTAGGTCGCGGTGTAGGTGGTGTTGGCCACCGGTGTGGAAATAGTGTGCGTGGTCGCGCCGCCGTCGCTCCAGCTCGCAAACTGGTAACGTCGGCCGTTGAGGTTCTGCGTGTCGGGCGCCATCAGCGCGCGCTCGATGCCGACCACGCCGGTGAACGAGGTCGGGCCGGTGATCGGCTGGCCATCGAGCGTGAGCGACAGGCCCGCTGGCGCGGTGGTCACGGTGACCTGCGCCGTCTGCGGCTGGATGTCGCGCGTCACCACGTGGGTGGCACCTGCGCTGTCGGTCGCACGCAGGTGGAAGCGGTAGAAGATGGTGGCCGCGGTCTCGCCCTGGGTGGGGATCGTGACCTGCCCGGTCGCGCCCACGGTCTGCGGCTGGAACGGGTGGCTGTGCGTGTCGTGGTGCAGCTCGGCCCACCAGGTCAACCGGGTCGCAGGCACTGCGCCATCTTCGGCGTCGGTGCCACTGCCTGAGAAGCTGATCGTGTCGCCGGCGCGGAAGGTGGCACCGACCGCGGGGCTCGCGATCGTGGCCACGGGCGACTGGTTCGAGCTGGTCTGCACCTCGCAGGCCTTGGTGACACCATATGCGGGGTCGCCGCCAAAAAATGCATTGGTGCACTGGCCGCTGTTGGTGACCGAGCGTTGCAACCAGCGCGTCCCTGTGCCGTAGCGCACGACGCGGGTGCCGGTGACGGTGAAGGCCTGCCCTTCGGTGGCGATGCGCGTCCACTGCCCGACGGGGGAAGAGTCCTCTTGAACCTGGCATGACTTGGCCACGCCAAAAGCCGGGTCCGATCCAAAGGTGGCGTTGGTGCACGCCACGGTTCCCGACAGCGTCCTTTCCACCCAGCGGGTGTCTGCGCCGTAGCGAACGATCCGGCTCTCGACCAGGGTGAAGGTCTGGCCTTCACTGGCCACTCGGATCCACGTCAGCGCCTGCGCAGACTCACGCTGTGTGTTGTCGGACGAAACGTCGTTGTCACCTCCACCACAGGCCACCAAGGCCAGGCTGGTGAAAACGGCCGCCAACGCGCGGGCAGCGCGGATCGCGCGCACAGGTGAGGGTGTCATGGCTGCAACACTCCATGGGATCGAGCGCCGCCGACTGCCGTACCTGCGCTGCTTCAATCCAATGTAGAAGTCAGCTCACCACCCGTTCATCGGACGGTGTCGCCTCGCACCGTAAGAATCCGCCGCGTCAAGGCGCGCTGAAGCGCGTGATGCCGCTTTGCGTGAGCACGTACAAGGCGCCGTCCAACCCCGTCAACATGCCCACCGGCCAGCTGGGCGCGCGGCCAAAGGCATAGGCCGCATTGCCGTTGGCCAGGTCGACGCGCCCGATCACCTGGTTGCAGAAGTCGGTGAAGAAGTAGCTGCCGCGGTAGGCCGCGGGAAATGGCTCGCTGTCTGGGTAGAACGCACCGCCGGTGATGGCACACCCATCGAAGAAACCACCGCCACCCGAGGCCGGCGAGTCGTCGTGGTCGTAGGCATAAAGCGGCGCGGTCACCCCCGCAGGGACGTTCGGACCTTCGCTGGCCGGCCAGCCGTAGTTGGCACCTGGCACGCCGACGTTGACCTCTTCCCACTCGTTCCCACCGACGTCGTTGATGTGGATGCGCCCGTCGCTCGGGCGCACGGCGAAGGTGAACGGGTTGCGCAGGCCACGCGCCCAGACCGCACAGCGCAACGTGCCCGCCGTGGTGCAGAACGGGTTGTCGCTCGGGATGCTGCCATCGTCGTTGAAGCGCAGCATCTTGCCGAGCGGGTCGTTCTGGTCTGGCGCCCTGGAGCTTTCGGAGTTATCACCCACCGCCACGTAGAGCTTGCCGTCGCTGCCGAAGTGCATGGCCCCGCCGTTGTGGACGGGCGCACTGAGGGTGGGCAGGTCGGCGATGCGCAGCTCGCTGCCGACCGACACAATGTTGGGGTTGGATGCGTTGGCGGTGAAGCGACTGATGCGGTTGTGGATGCCGTTTTCCGGCGTCGTGTAGTACAGGTAAACGTAGCGGTTGCTGGCGAAATTGGGGTGCAGGGCCACACCAAGCAGGCCACGCTCGCCCTCGTCGTTGACCGTCAGCGTGATAAAGGGCGTGGCCAGCACCGACCCGGTCGTCGTCACCACCCGCAGTTGCCCGCCTTGCTGGGCGACGAACATGCGGCCATCGGGCGTCTGTGCAAAGGCGGTCGCACTGAAGAACCCGGCGGCCCAGTCTTCGACACGCGTGATGCCGGCCGGCTGGCTGCGGCTGCCGCCGAACCGCACGATCGACGTGGCCCACGACGAGACATTACCCGCCGCATCGCGTGCCCGGGCACGCACGATGTGCTGGCCCGAGGCGTACCTGGTCGAGTCCAACTGCACGCTGTGCGGCGAGCCGCTGCCGGTGGGGCCCTCCTGCACGCCATCGACCTGAATTTCGATGCTCGTCACACCCACGTTGTCGGTGGCGCTGGCGGTGAGGGTCAAGGTGCCGGTGAGGTTGTCGGCCAGGTTCTCGGGCGATGTCATCGTGGCCACGGGTGCCTGGGAGTCGGCTCCGGGCGGGTTGACCATCACGCCGACCACCGCGCTGGTGGTGGTGTCGCCAAAGTTGTCGGTCGCACGCGCCGTCAGCGAGCGTGTGCCGGTGGTCGACGGCGTCCAGCTGACGCCGAACGGCGAAGAGGAGTCGGCGGCGCCGATCAGCACACCGTTCTCGAAGAACGCGACGCTCGCCACCGTGCCGTCGATGTCCGAGGCCGTGGCAGTCAGCGTGACGGCCACGCCGCTGGTGGCGCTGCTGTTGTTGGCTGGGGCGGTGATGGCCACAACAGGCGGTTCATTGGTCGCCACCCCGATGTCGGTGTAGGTGGCGGTGTAGGTGGTGTTGGCCACCGGCGTGGCAATGGTGTGCGTGGCCGCACCACCATCACTCCAGCTCGCAAACTGGTA
>NZ_JANOCG010000120.1:0-2175 GCF_031412075.1 Rhizobacter sp. | reverse complement strand
CACGGCGCGCATGTCCTCGTCGCCACGGAAGTTGACCCAGCCGATCGGGTCCTGCCAATCGCCGCGCTGCGAGCCGAGCATCCACAGCCTCTGGCGCCAGTAGCGCTCGGCACCGGGCGCGGCCAGCAGTGTCTGCAGGCGGTCGGCGTGGTCGCGCAGCGCGACGCGCGTGCCCTTGCCCATCACGGCCTCGGCACGGCCCTGGGCGACCAGCGCCAGCAGGCCGTCGCGGGTGGCGTAGTGCTCGAAGGGCTCGCCGTTGGCGCGCTCGCGGCCGGTCAGCGACAGCCACTGCAGGACGGCATTGATGCTGGCGGTGCCGCCCAGCAGCAGCAGGGCGTCGAGCAGGGTCTGCAGGTCGGCCTCCGGCAGGGCGCCGGCTGCTGCGGGTTGCGGGACGCGCTGGGCCGCCTTGATCTCCTTGATCTTGCGGAGCAAGTCATCGGCGGACACGACCGTGCCATCGGGCAGGTTGAACTTGAGCGAGTTGTCGAGCGGGGGGCGGGCCATGGGTGGAATTAGATCAGCCAAGAAAAACGGCCCGCCTCCGAAGAGAGCGGGCCGCCTTGTGGCGCGTGTTGTTAACGCTTGGGCTGCGTCAGGCGCGGGCCGTTGGTGTGGCGCGGGGCGCCACCGGCATTGCCACGTGCCGGCTGAGCGCCGGCGGCGCGCGGTGCGTGCTCGGTGTGCGGCTTGGCCGCTGTCTTGGCGCCACCCACGCCGGTGTGGCCGGCAGGCTTGCCGCCACGGCCACCGCCACCGCCAGCACTGGGACGGCCACCGTCACGCGAACCGCCGCGGCTGTCGCCGCCACGGCCACCGCCACCGCCACCGCCACCAGGGCGGCCACCGCGGCCATTCGCACCCGCCGGCGGGTTGGGGTTGCGGCCCCGGCTGCCGTTGGGGTTGAGCACGGTGCGGCCCAGCACGATGGGCTCAGCCCGCTCGTTGGGGTCGGGCGCGAAGCCAGGGACGATCTCGCGGGGGATCTCGCGCTTGATGAGGCGCTCGATTTCCTTGAGGAAGCCGTTCTCGTCCACGCAGACAAGGCTGACGGCCTCGCCCAGTGCGCCCGCGCGGCCGGTGCGGCCGATGCGGTGCACGTAGTCCTCGGCCACGTTGGGCAGCTCGAAGTTGACGACGTGGGGCAGCTGGTCGATGTCGATGCCGCGGGCGGCGATGTCGGTGGCCACCAGGCAGGTCAGCTCGCCGGCCTTGAAGTCGGCCAGCGCCTTGGTGCGCGCACCCTGGCTCTTGTTGCCGTGAATGGCCATGGCGGTGATGCCCTGGTCATTCAGGTAGTCGGTCAGGCGGTTGGCGCCATGCTTCATGCGCGTGAAGATCAGCACCTGCTGCCAGGGCGCGCCGTCCTTGCCACCCTTGATGAGGTGGGCCAGCAGTTCCTTCTTGCGCTCGCGGCCGACCGGGTGGACCTTCTGCGCAATCGCGTCGTTGGTCTGGTTGCGGCGGGCGACTTCGATCAGCGCGGGCTGGTTGAGCAGGCGGTCGGCGAGGTTCTTGATGTCGTCGCTGAAGGTGGCGCTGAACAGCAGCGACTGCTTCTTGGCCGGCAGCATGGCCAGCACCTTCTTGATGTCGTGCACGAAGCCCATGTCGAGCATGCGGTCGGCTTCGTCGAGCACGAGGATCTGCACTTGCGACAGGTCCAGCGTGCCTTGCTGAGCGTGGTCGAGCAGGCGGCCGGGCGTGGCGACCAGGATGTCGACGCCGTCGCGCAGCTTGTTGATCTGCGGCTGCATGCCGACGCCACCGAACATGACCATGCTCTTGAGCGGCAGGTGCTTGCCGTAGGTCTGCACGCTTTCCTCGACCTGGGCGGCCAGCTCGCGGGTGGGCGTCAGCACCAGGGCGCGGATGGCGATCTTGCCGCGCTTGTTGAGGGTCTTCTGGCCCGTGTGCAGCAGGTGCAGCAGGGGCAGGGTGAAGCCGGCTGTCTTGCCGGTGCCGGTCTGGGCGCCGGCCATCAGGTCGCCGCCCTTGAGGATGGCGGGAATCGCCTGGGCCTGGACGGGAGTGGGGGTGGTGTAGCCCGCGTCGGCAATGGCACGCAGCAGGGGCTCGGCCAGGCCGAGAGTTTCGAAAGTCATCGAGTTGGGGAGTGAGCACGCCTGTTCGCATCAGCTGCCGTTGCAACGGAGAGTCGCAACCAGTCTT
>NZ_JANOCG010000119.1:0-5318 GCF_031412075.1 Rhizobacter sp. | reverse complement strand
TCACCGCCGCTTGCGGCAAGGTGAAGCTGGTGCGCACGATGTAGGGCGAGGCGGTGGTGATGACCGAGGTGGCCGCAGCCGTCACCACCATCGGCGTCTTGCTCTGGGTGGCGATCGGCGCGGTGGCCATCGCGGTGGGGGTGATGCCAAAGCCGGCGATCACGTCGACCTTGTCGTTGACCACCAGCTCCTGCGCGATGCGGCGCGTGGCGTCGGCCACGGCCCCGTCGTCCTTGACGATGAGCTCGATCTTGCGGCCGGCGACGGTGCTGCCGTTTTGCGCCATGTAGAGCTTGACCGCGGCTTCGATCTGGCGGCCGGTGGAGGCCGACTGGCCCGTCATGGGCAGGATAAAACCGATCTTGAACGGCGCGGTTTGCGCAAAACCCGAGGGCAGGCACAGGGCGAGCGCGACCGGGATGAGTCCTTTGAGGACTTGGCGTTTTTGCATGAGGTGTGTCTCCAACGTGAGGGCGGTGAATGGGGTGAATGTGCGGCATGCGCACGCGATCGGGCAATTGGGGCGATCGACTAGCAGCTATGCCGATGTGGCATAGCCGATCGCCCGCTGTTAGTCGGCGCGATAGGCGGTGTCGAGCACCACACCGCCACCGCTGACCCTTGAAACGCAGGCGCACAGGCGTTGGTTGGCCTGCTGCTCGTGCGGGCTGAAAAAAACGTCGCGGTGGTCGATCTCTCCTTGCACCGACAGCACGTCCATGGCGCACAGGCCACACTCGCCGCGGCAGCAGTCGAAGAGGGTTTCGACCCCGGCCTCGTTCAACACGTCGAGCAGGCTGCGGTCGGCCGGTACTTCGATGCGCAGTTGGTGGCGCGGCAGCTCCACCCAGAAGGGCTGGGCCTGGTAGTGGCCGCTGTTGCCGAAGGTCTCGAAGCGCAGGTCGGCCGGCGCACGGCCGGCGCGCTGCCAGGCCTCGCGCGCCGAATCGAGCAGCGGGATGGGGCCGCACACCAGCATCTGGCCGCGCGGCGCCAGCGCAGCGATCTCGGCATCGAGATCGAGGCGTTGCCCGGCGTCGCTGCAGAAGGTCTGCAGCCGCTCGCCCAATGCAGCCGTCAGCACGTCGCCCAGCACCAGCTCGGCGGCCGAGCGGGCGGCATAGCGCATGCGCACATCAGCGCCCTTGCCCGCCAGAATCTGCGCCATGCCCACCAGCGGCGTGATGCCGATGCCGCCGGCGATCAACAGGAACTGTGGCGCGTTGAAGGCCAGCTCGAAGTGGTTGTTGGGCTCGCCGATCATCAGCTCAGCGCCGGCTTCCAGGCCCCACATGTAGCGTGAGCCGCCGCGGCTGGGCTCGGCGCGCTTGACGGCGATGCGGTAGACCTCGGGGTCGTGCAGGCCGACGAGTGAATAGGAGCGGGTTTCCTCGCGGCCATCGACCAAGACACGAAGCTTCAAGTGGCTGCCCACCGTCCACGGTTTCACCCCGCCTTCGGGGCGGATCTGAAACTCGCGCACCGTGGGGCTCAGGTTGCGGTGGGTGCGGATGTGGGCGGGGTGCCAGGTTTGGTTGTTTTTCATGGGCAGTCCTTTCAAAACACGCCGTTTGATTGACCCGTTCGGGCTGAGAACTTTTTGAGTCCCCCCACCGTTCGGGCTGAGCTTGTCGAAGCCAGCGCCGTGCACTACGCACCCTTCGACAGGCTCAGGGCGAACGGAGTGGGGGCTCAGCGCGAGCGGAGTGGCAGGGTCAACGGTGAGCGGGTGTGGCGCGGCGGCGGATCAGGCTCGCGCCGGGCAGTTTTTGCAGGCTCTGGTGGCTTTGCAGCGCGGCCCGCAGATTCTGGTGGGCAATGCGCGCGTGCTCGCGCATCAGGGCTTCGGCTCGTGCGCCCTCGCGCTGCACGATGGCTTCGATGACGCTGCGGTGCTGCTCTTGGGCCACCACCAAAATGTCGCGCGCATCGGGGCCGGTGGAACGCGCCATCACGAAGCCGTTGGGCGACGCAAACGGCAGCGTCTTGGCCCGGTCGAGCTGGCGCGCCACGAGGTCGCTGCCCGCCATCTCGGACAGCAGGTCGTGGAAACGGCCGTTCTGTTCGACGTAGCCGGTGAAGGACTCTTCGGTCAGCTCAGGTTGGGCCAGCAGCGCGTCGATGCGGGCGATGCAGTCGCGCGCTTCGGCCAGCAGCACCGAGCTCACGCCGCGCTCGGCGGCCAGGCGCGCGGCCAGGCCTTCGAGCGTGCCGCGCACTTCGATCGCGTCATGGATGTCGGCTTCGGAAAAGTCCTTCACCGCAAAGCCACCGTTGGGCAGGGCTTCGAGCAAGCCCTCTTCCTGCAGGCGCACCAAGGCCATGCGGATCGGCGTGCGCGAGGCCCCCAGCAGCTCGACCAGCGCCAGCTCGGCAATGCGGCTGCCAGGCTTGAGCTCACCGCCGACGATCAGCGCTCTGAGCTTGAGTTGTGTGCGGACGGTTTGCGAGGTGCCGGGGTCTTCGGCGACTTCGAGTCTTGTTGTCATGGTTCGTCGCTCCTTTTCACCGCAGAGTCGCAAAGGACGCAAAGGTCGCCAAGGAATGCAAAGGCTTTCTCTGCGACCTTGGCGTTCTTCGCGCCTTGGCGGTGAAACTTGCGGGCAAGCCAACCCCCCTCACGCCGCACTCCGCAGCGGAATCACTTTCGGCGCCCCCGGCGGCGGCGCTTCGGCCTTCACCATCTTCTCGATCAGCTTGCGCGCCCACATCGAACCGGCGTCGATGTTGAGGTTGTAGAAGCTGTAGCCCGGGTGCTCGTTGATGGCTTGTTGCTGTGCTTCGAGAATCAACTCGTCTTCACGGAAGATGTTGGCCACGCCTTCGCGCAGCTCGTGCGTGAGGCGTTGTTCGCCCAGGCAGTAGTTGCGTGCAAAGGCCCAAAAGTAGTGGCAGGTGCCATCGGTCTCGGGGGTGATGGTGTTGAGCACAAAGCCGTTCACCCCTTTGGAGCGATCACCTTGTGGCGCACCGGTGCCGGTGGGCGCGACGCCCACGTCGATGGCGATGGTGCACGGCGCCTCGAAGCGGATGATCTGCCAGCGGTCGACCAGGCCCTCATGCCCTCTCGCATGCTTGAGTTGCCCGGCCCAGAACGGCGGCGCATCGATGCCTTCCATCCAACGTGTCACGGTGGCCGTCTTGTCGCCATGCGTGGCCACAAAGGGCGCCTCGGCCACGGCGCGCTGGCCGATGCTGGAGCCGTGCACAAAGGTCTCGTGCGTCAGGTCCATCAGGTTGTCGAGCACCAGGCGGTAGTCGCAGTTGACGCGGATCAGCTGGCCGTCGCCCGCCCAGGCCGGGTCGTCGTTCCAGTGCAGGTCGGGCACCTTGCTTTCATCGGCCAGCGCCGGGTCGCCGGGCCAGACCCAGATGAAGCGGTGCTTCTGCACCACCGGGTACGCCCTCACGCAGGCCGACGGGTTGATGGTTTCTTGCGAGGGCATGTGGGTGCAGCGGCCGTCGCCGTTGAAGACCAGGCCGTGGTAGCCGCATGTGATCTGATCGTCGTGCAGCGTGCCCTTGCTGAGCGGCAGCAGGCGGTGCCAGCAGGCGTCTTCGAGCACGGCGACCGAGGCGTCTTGACGGCGGAACATGACAATCTTTTGGCCGCAGATGGTGCGGCTCAGGAGGGCCGCTTTCACCTCCACGTCATAGGCAGCGGCATACCAGGCGTTGAGGGGGTAAGGCTTCATGATCCGACTTTCCTGAATACGCGTTGTATACATAGAAAGTCTATTCGCTCATTCAAACCCAATTAAACAAGGGTTTACCCTGTTCTTTGGGGAACTCCTGTATTCATCTGACGGGCTGGTAACTAACATGGCGCACTTCCCCGACCCAGGAGACCGCCATGAGCACGCGCACCGCACCCCCCTTTCGCGCCGACCACGTGGGCAGCTTTTTGCGCCCCAAGCGCCTGCTCGAAGCCCGCGAGAAAAAAGCCAAGGGCGAGATTTCGGCCGCCGAGTTGCGCCGCGTGGAAGACGACGCCATCACCGAGATCGTCAAGTTCCAGGAAGACGTGGGCCTGAAGAGCATCACCGACGGTGAATTCCGCCGTACCTATTTCCACATCGACTTTCTGGAGCAGCTGGGCGGCGTGAAAACCGACATCCCGGTGACGATCATCCGGCCCGACGGCAGCGAAGAGCTGGCCCCGCCGGTGATGAAGGTGATCGACAAAGTGCGCCACATCAAGGACATCCAGCTCGCCGACTTTCAGTACCTCAAGAGCCAGCTCGCACCCGGCAGCACGGCCAAGGTGACCATCCCCTCTCCCACCATGCTGCACTTTCGCGGCGGGCGCGCCGGCATCAGCCGCGAGCACTATCCCGAGCTTGAGCCCACGTTCTATCAAGACGTGGCCAATGCCTACGGCGACGAACTGCGCTCACTCGCCGCGGCCGGCTGCACCTATGTGCAGATGGACGACACCAACATGGCCTACCTGTGCGACGAGCACATGCGCGAGGCCGCCCGCCAACGTGGTGACGACCCCAACGAGCTGCCGCACCGCTACGCCAAGTTCATCAACCTGGTGGTGGCGCAAAAGCCCGCCGGCATGACGCTCGCCATGCACCTGTGCCGCGGCAACTTCAAGAGCACCCACGCCGCAGCCGGCAACTACGAGCCGGTGGCCGAGGCGCTGCTGGCCGAGATGAACCTCGACGCCTACTTCCTCGAATACGACGACGACCGCTCGGGCGACTTTCGCCCGCTGCGCTACCTGCCCAAGGGCAAGACGGTGGTGCTCGGTCTCGTCACTACGAAGTTCGGCGAGATGGAGAGCAAAGACACGCTCAAGCGCCGCATCGACGAGGCCGCGAAGTACGCACCACTGGAGCAGCTGTGCCTGTCACCGCAGTGCGGCTTCAGCAGCACGGTGCACGGCAACAACATCGCGGTGGAAGCGCAGCGCAACAAGCTCAAGCTGGTGGTGGAGACGGCGCGCGAGGTGTGGGGAGGCTGAGGGCGCACTGCGCCCTCACCGAGTTCTTCGACCACCACCATCCGCTCAGCCTGAGCGGACTTTGACGCTGAAAGCTTTACTCAGGAAACGCGATCCTGCCAAGCCGAAGCGCCACGGCAGCTCCACCGCTTTCGTGATCCCGATGCGCGGACCCGCCACCACGTTCACCGGTTGCTCCCGCGCCCTCAGCTCGAACGGCGCCCGATCCAGCCGCAGCCCATTGAGGTCACGCGTCACACCCAGCGCCTGCGCCAAGCGCCCCGGGCCGGCGCAGAGCAGGCGCTCGTCGTTCACCCCGCGCCGTTCACGCATCTGATCCAGGCCTTGCAAGGGCTCGATCGCGCGG
>NZ_JANOCG010000118.1:0-11924 GCF_031412075.1 Rhizobacter sp. | reverse complement strand
GCGCAGCTTGTTGTCGGGGTCGAGGTAGGCGCGGCGCACGCCTTCATTGACGGCGTCCTCGACGCCGACCGGGAAGCCCTCGAAGCGCACGTCCATGCCGATCTTCAGGAACACGTTGACGATGCCGGTGTCCTGGCAGATCGGGCGCTTGCCTTCGGCGCACATCTTCGAGTTGGTGAGGATCTGCGCGATCGCATCCTTGGCCGCCGGGCTCTGCTCGCTGGTGTAGGCGCGCGCGAGATGGGCAATATAGTCGGCAGGGTGGTAGTAGCTGATGTACTGCAGGGCTGCGGCGACGCTCTCGACAAGATCGTCGTGGCGGATGATGGTCATGGAGTGGCTCTCTCAGGCGGGAAGCCACAATTTTACTCAGGGGGGTGGGCGTGGTGAGTGACGCGTTTCGTCGTTTCTTTGCGGCAGAGTCCGCTGGCGGCATCGTGCTGGCACTGGCCACCCTCCTGGCGCTCGCGATCAGCAACTCGCCCTGGGGCGCCGACTACGAGGCATTTCGCAACATCCCCGGTGAGCTGCGCATCGGCCGTGAGTGGCTGGTGCTGTCGAAGCCTCTGATCCTGTGGGTCAACGACCTCTGGATGGCGGTGTTTTTCTTGCTGGTAGGCCTTGAGATCAAGCGCGAGCTGATTGCCGGCGAACTGGCAAGCCCGCGCCAGGCCCTGCTGCCCGCCGGGGCTGCCTTGGGCGGCATGGTGGTGCCGGCCGGCATCTATGCCCTGTTCAACATGAACGACCCGGTGGCCTTGCGCGGCTGGGCCATTCCGGCGGCGACCGACATCGCCTTTGCGCTGGGCATCCTGATGCTGCTGGGCTCGCGTGTGCCGGCGTCGTTGAAGATCTTCCTCACGGCGGTGGCCATCATCGACGACCTGGGTGCCATCGTCGTCATCGCCTTTTTCTACACCGCCAACCTGTCCTTGCCGATGCTGGCCGCGGCGGGTGTGGGCCTGGTGGCCTTGTTTGCGCTGAACCGCCTGCGGGTGATGAGCGTGCTGCCCTATCTGTTCGTGGGCGCCATCATCTGGGTCTGCGTGCTGAAGTCGGGTGTGCATGCCACGCTGGCAGGCGTGGCCACGGCCTTTGCCATTCCCTTGCGAGGTGCTGCAGACGACGAACACTCGCCGCTCGAGATGCTGGAACACGCGCTCCACCCCTGGGTGGCGTTTCTGGTGCTGCCGACGTTCGCCTTTGCCAACGCCGGCGTGTCGCTGCAAGGCATGACGGTTCAGACGCTCACGCAGGCCCTTCCACTGGGCATTGCGGGTGGCCTTGTGCTGGGCAAAGCGATTGGTGTCTTTGGTACGTCGTGGCTGCTGACGCGGCTGGCCGGCGTCGAGCTGCCGGACGGGGCCAACCGCTGGCAGTTTTTTGGGGTATGCGTCTTGTGCGGCGTCGGCTTCACGATGAGCCTTTTCATCGGCGGCCTGGCGTTTGACGGTCAAGGGCCGGGCTACGACACGCAGGTCAAGATCGGCGTGCTGGGCGGCTCACTCATCGCCGGCGTGTTGGGCACGGTGATCTTGTTGCGCGCCGAGCGGCGCGGCCCGTCGCGCCGCCGCCAGCAGCACCAGCCATCGCGGTTTCAGTGAGTGGATGCGTGGCTGCTGGTCAGGATCTTGTCGGTCCAGGCGATGGCCAGGGCCGAGAACAGGAAGGCCACGTGAATCAGCGTTTGCGCGATCAGCACCCGGTCGGTCAGCGCACCCGCATTGATGAAGGTCTTGAGCAGGTGGATCGATGAGATGCCGATGATGGCCGTGGCGAGCTTCACCTTCAGCACCGAGGCGTTGACGTGGCTCAGCCACTCGGGCTGGTCGGGGTGGCCGTCAAGATCCATGCGCGAGACGAAGGTCTCGTAGCCACCCACGATCACCATGATCAGCAGGTTGGAGATCATCACCACGTCGATCAGGCCCAGCACCACCAGCATGATGATGGTCTCGGTGAGTTTGGTTCCCTTGGCGGCTTCGCCGGTCACGCCGACGGCACTGAAGATCGCCTGCATGGCGGTCTGGTCGCCGAAGGCGGCCTCGATCAGGTGCACCAGCTCGACCCAGAAGTGAAACACGTAGACGCATTGCGCCAGGATCAACCCCACATAGAGGGGCACCTGCAGCCATCGGCTGGCAAAAATCAGCGAGGGCAGGGGCCGCATCTTGCGGGCAACAGGGTCATGTGGCGAGGCCATGGAGGCTTTCAGGGATTGTCCGGATGCTGCGGATTTTAGTTGCCTCACCATGACAGGCACGCAGCGTGCGAGCAAAGTCGTGCGTGAGTAAGCCGTTCGTAAGAGCCCCGGCTTATGGTGCAGCCGAGTGCCCACAATCGAGCTCAGGAGACTTTCATGACCGACCACGCCACCACGCTCTATGCCCCGCCCGCCGCTCTTGTCGAGAAGGCCCACGTCTCCGGCATGGCGGCCTACGACAAGCTTTGCGCCGAAGCCGAAGCCGATTACGAGGGGTATTGGGCCCGTCTGGCGCGCGAGTTCGTGAGCTGGAAGAAGCCCTTCACCGAGGTGCTCGACAGCAGCGAGGCGCCGTTCTTCAAGTGGTTCGAAGACGGCACGCTGAATGTTTCGTACAACTGCCTCGACAAGCAGGTCGAGGCCGGCCTGGGCAACAAGGTCGCCATCATCTTCGAGGCCGATGACGGCCAAGTCACGCGCGTGACCTACAGCGAGCTGCTGGCCAAGACCTGCCGCATGGCCAACGCGCTGAAGGCGCAGGGCGTGAAAAAGGGCGATCGGGTGGTCATCTACATGTCGATGTCGGTCGAGGGTGTGGTGGCGATGCAGGCCTGTGCACGCATCGGCGCCACCCACTCGGTGGTGTTCGGCGGCTTTTCGGCGCAAAGCCTGCGCGATCGCATTGAAGACGCCGGCGCGGTGATGGTGATCACGGCCGACGAACAAATGCGCGGCGGCAAAAAGCTGCCCTTGAAAGCCATCGTCGACGAAGCCATCGGCCTGGGCGGTTGCGACAGCATCAAGAGCGTGATCGTCTACAAGCGCACCGGCGGCAAGGTTGGCTGGAGTGCGCGCGACAGCTGGATGCACGAGCTGGTGGCGGCACAGGCCGACACCTGCGAGCCGGAATGGGTTGGCGCAGAACATCCGCTGTTCCTGCTCTACACCTCGGGCTCCACCGGCAAGCCCAAGGGTGTGCAGCACTCGACCGGCGGCTACCTGCTGCATGCCGTGCTCACCACCAAGTGGACGTTTGACCTCCAACCCGACGACATTTTCTGGTGCACCGCCGACATCGGCTGGGTCACGGGCCACACCTACATCGCCTACGGCCCGCTGGCGCTGGGTGGCACCGAGATCGTGTTCGAAGGTGTGCCCACCTACCCCGACGCCGGCCGTTTCTGGAAGACGATCCAGGATCACAAGGTCAGCATCTTCTACACCGCCCCCACGGCCATCCGCTCGCTCATCAAGGCGGCCGAGAGCAATGAGGCGGTGCACCCCAAGCGATACGACCTCTCCAGCCTGCGCATCCTGGGTTCGGTGGGCGAGCCGATCAACCCGGCCGCCTGGGAGTGGTACCACCTGCACATCGGGGGCGGGCGTTGCCCGATCGTCGACACCTTCTGGCAGACCGAAACCGGTGGCCATGTGATCACCCCGCTGCCGGGTGCCACGCCGCTGGTACCGGGCTCCTGTACGCTGCCCTTCCCGGGCATCATGGCCGCGGTGGTGGATGAAACCGGCAAGGACGTGCCCAACGGGCAGGGCGGCATCCTGGTGATCAAGAAGCCTTGGCCCTCGATGATCCGCACCATCTACGGCGATCCCGAGCGCTTCAAGAAGAGCTATTACCCGGAAGATTTCAAGGGCAAGTACTACCTGGCGGGCGACGGCGCCATTCGCGACGAAAAAACGGGTTACTTCACCATCACCGGGCGGATCGACGACGTGCTCAACGTCAGCGGCCACCGCATGGGCACGATGGAGATCGAGTCGGCCCTGGTGTCATGCACCGACCTCGTGGCCGAAGCGGCGGTGGTGGGTCGCCCCGACGACACCACGGGTGAAGCGATCTGCGCCTTCGTGGTGCTCAAACGCCCGCGCCCCTCGGGCGACGAGGCCAAGGCCATCGCCAAACAACTGCGCGACTGGGTGGGCAAGGAGATCGGCCCGATCGCCAAACCGAAAGACATTCGTTTCGGCGACAACCTGCCCAAGACGCGCAGCGGCAAGATCATGCGGCGCCTGTTGCGCTCGGTGGCCAAGGGCGAGGCGGTCACGCAGGACACGTCGACCCTGGAGAACCCCGCGATCCTCGAGCAGTTGGGTCAGGCTTACTGAGCTCGCGGCCCCATGAAAAAGGCCCCGCATGCGGGGCCTTTTTTCGTCAGGCAAGAAGCGAATCACTTCTTCTGGGTCAAGATCCACTGAACCAGTTGTTTGGCCTCGGCATCACTCACGGCGGTGTTGGCCGGCATGGGAACCGGGCCCCACACACCAGCGCCACCCTTGATGACCTTTTGCGACAGCTTGTCGACGGCGTCTTTCTGGCCGGCGTACTTGGCCGCCACGTCTTGGTAGGCGGGACCAACGAGTTTCTTGTCGACGGCATGGCAGGCCATGCAGTTCTTCTTCTGGGCAAGATCAGCATTGGCAAAAGCCGGGCCAGCCACCAGGGCAGATGCGGCAAAAATCAGCGAAAGCAGAGACTTCATGGTTTCCTTTCGGTGCCAGAGACAGAAGGTGATTTACATTTCCAGCACTTGCCGGACTCAACGCATTCTACGGATGCTCGGTTGACGTCGATCTGGTGGAGAACTATCCCGTCTCGGGGCCTTGACCATGTACTTTGTCATTCTTGGCGTGTTGCTGTTGCTGATGAAAGTCACCGAATACGGCCCGGTGGCTTTGTGGTCGTGGCTGGCGGTGTTGTGGCCCTTTGGTGCCGCCGTGGTGTGGTGGGCTTGGGCCGACAGTACCGGCTACACCAAACGCCGCGAGATGGACAAGATGGATCAACGGGTCGCCAAGCGCCGCGAAGAAAACCTCGCCAACCTGGGCATGGACGCCAAGGGGCGCCGCGGCAAAGCCAAGAAATAGAACGCTTGTCGGGACAGAGGCAAACAAAAGCGGCCCGCAGGCCGCTTTTTTTTCATGCCGAGGGCGGTTCGCCTCTCATTCGAACTTGTCGAGCACCGCACCTGCGCTGGCACTGGAGGCATTGCGCATGAACTTGGCGAGCACACCCCGCGTGTAGCGCGGCGCAGGGGCCTTCCACACCGCGCGGCGTTTGGCCAGGTCGTCATCGCTCACATGGAGTTGCAGCGTCAGCGTGTGCGCATCGATGGTGATGGAGTCACCTTCTTGCACCAGCGCAATGTTGCCGCCGGCATAAGCCTCGGGCGCCACGTGGCCGACCACCATGCCCCAGGTGCCGCCAGAGAAACGGCCGTCGGTGATCAGGCCCACCGATTCACCCAGGCCCTGGCCGATCAATGCACCCGTGGGCGCGAGCATCTCGGGCATGCCGGGGCCGCCCTTCGGGCCGAGGTAGCGCAGCACCATCACGTCGCCGGCTTTGATCTTCTGCGCCATGATGGCCGCGAGCGCCGATTGTTCGTCGTCGAAAACGCGCGCCGGGCCGGTGATCACCGGGTTCTTCAGGCCGGTGATCTTGGCCACGCAGCCTTCGGGCGAGAGGTTGCCTTTCAGAATGGCGAGGTGGCCTTCGGCGTACATCGGGTTGCCGATGGGGCGGATCACGTCTTGGTCGGTGCGCGGCGCATCGGGTACGGCGGCGAGGTTTTCGGCCACCGTCTTGCCGGTGATGGTCATGCAGTCGCCATGAATCAAACCGGCCTTCAGCAGCGTCTTCATCACCTGCGGGATGCCGCCTGCTGTGTGCAGATCGACCGCGAGGTATTTGCCCGAAGGCTTCAGGTCGCACAAGACCGGGATTTTGCGGCGCACACGCTCGAAGTCGTCGATGCTCCACTCGACTTCGGCCGCATGGGCGATGGCCAGGAAGTGCAGCACCGCGTTGGTCGAGCCGCCGGTGGCCATGATCACCGCCACGGCGTTTTCGATTGATTTGCGGGTGACGATGTCGCGCGGCTTCAGGTCGTTCTTGACCGCCTCGACCAGCACGCGCGCCGCCTCTTGGGTCGACACGGTGATCTCGTCGTGCACATTGGCCATGGTGCTCGAGAACGGCAGGCTCATGCCCAGCGCTTCGAACGACGAGCTCATGGTGTTGGCGGTGTACATGCCGCCGCACGAGCCGCTGCCTGGGATGGCGCGGCGCTCGATCTGGCAGAAGTCTTCTTCGCTCATGTTGCCGGCGCTGAATTGGCCGACGGCTTCGAACACGCTGACGATGTTGAGGTCTTGCCCCTTGTAGCGGCCCGGCAGGATGGTGCCGCCGTACACATAGATCGCCGGCACGTTGGCGCGCAGCATGCCCATCATGCCGCCGGGCATGTTCTTGTCGCAGCCGCCGACGACGAGCACGCCGTCCATCCACTGGCCACCGACGCAGGTCTCGATGCAGTCGGAGATCACCTCGCGCGACACCAGGCTGTACTTCATGCCCTCGGTCCCCATGGCCATGCCATCGCTGATGGTGGGGGTGCCGAAGATCTGCGCGTTGCCGCCGGCGGCTTCGATGCCGGCCACGGCGGCGTCAGCGAGTTTTTGCAAGCCGGAGTTGCAGGGCGTGATGGTCGAGTGCCCGTTGGCCACACCGATCATCGGCTTCTTGAAGTCGCCTTCTTCGTAGCCCAGGGCGTAGTACATCGAGCGGTTGGGCGCGCGCGCGACACCCTCGGTGATGTTCTTGGAACGGCGGTTGATGCTCATGGCGATTTCCTGGCTGTGTACTGGCTGAGGGGCTGGGCAGGTGGCAAGTATCCCGTTGCGGCAATCGATCGTCCAATATATCCAAGGCCCTGGATTAATATGCGGCGCCATGAGTGACAGCACGCTGATCGAGATGAGGGTGTGGCGGCAATTCCTGGTGCTGGCTGAAACGCTGCACTTCGGCCGCGCCGCGCAAAAGCTGAACATCACCCAGCCACCGCTCACGCTGGCGGTGCAGCAGCTGGAAGCGCGTTTGGGCGTGATGCTGTTCGAGCGCACGCGGCGCCAGGTGGCACTCACGCCGGCCGGGCAGGCGTTGGTCGAGCCGGTGCGCCAGCTGCTGCAGCAAGCAGACTCGCTTGCAGGCATTGCACAAGCGGCGGGCCATGGTGCGGTGGGGCGGTTGCGGCTGGGTTTCGTGTCGACGGTCGGGTTCGGGCCGTTGCCCCACTGGCTGCGTGGCTTTCGCGAAGACGAACCTGGCATCGACGTGGTGTTGCGCGAGGCCACCACCGACGTGCAGCTGCGCGCCTTCGAGCAAGGCGAGGCCGATGCCGGCTTCGTGCTGCATGCGCCCAACATGGCGCCCGAGGGCACTGGTGCGCGGCCGCTCGCGCGCCTGTCGGTGAGCATCGAGCCGATGGTGCTGGCGGTGCCGGAATCCTCGCCGCTCAACAGCTCGCGCCGCCTCACGCTGGCGCAGATCCTGGCGCAGCCGCTGATCATCTTTCCGCGCGGCATCGCGCCGTCTTTGTACGACGCCGTGCTGGCCTTTTATCACCGCCACAACGCTTCGCTGGTGATTTCGCAAGAGGCCATCCAGATGCAGACCATCGTCAACCTGGTGTCGGCCGGCCTGGGGCTGGCGTGGGTGCCCGAGTCGGTGACCACGCTGCAACGCCCTGGTGTGGTCTACCGGCGTTTGCCAACGGCGCTGGTGTCGGCGGCGCCACGCGCCGAGACCAGCCTGGTGTGGCCAACCGATGCGGGCCCGGTGGTCAAGCGTTTTGTCGACTTCGTGGCGCGGTCCGTCACCCCGCATCCCACTGTTTGAGCGAGGGCGGGCCAGCGCGTGCGGTATCGTTCGCGCTGCTTCCGTACCCCGGCCCTGCCCATGCTTGTTCACCCCCAATTCAACCCCGTTGCCCTGCAGATCGGCCCGGTCGCCATCCACTGGTATGGCCTGACCTACCTGGTGGCCTTCGGTCTTTTCCTCTGGCTCGCCTCGTTGCGCGTCAAGAGGCCGCATTTCGCCCAGTCGGGCTGGACCCGGCGCGACGTTGAAGACCTGCTTTTCTACGGGGTGCTGGGCGTGGTGGTGGGGGGCCGCCTGGGTTTCGTGCTGTTCTACAACTTCGAGCACTACATCAAGAACCCGTTGGAGGTGTTCGCGGTGTGGAAGGGCGGCATGTCTTTCCATGGTGGCTTGCTCGGTGTGGGTGCAGCGATGGCGCTGTTTGCCCGCTCGCGCAAGCGCGCCGTGTTGCAAACATTCGATCTGATCGCGCCGTGTGTGCCCACCGGCCTGGCGTCGGGGCGCATCGGCAACTTCATCAACGGCGAGTTGTACGGGCGCGTCGCTGACCCGAGCCTGCCGTGGGCGATGGTGTTCCCGCAATCGGGCAGTGCTGAGGCGCGCCACCCCTCGCAGCTGTATCAGTTCGGGCTCGAGGGCATGCTGCTCTTCGTGCTGCTGTGGCTGTATGCGCGCAAAGAGCGTGCGCCGGGGCAGGTGACGGGCGCCTTCGTCTTCGGTTATGGCGTGTGCCGCTTTGTCGTCGAGTATTTCCGCCAGCCCGACAAGGGGTTGGAAAACCTGGCGCTGGGTTGGAGCATGGGCCAGTGGCTGTGCGTGCCGATGATCGTGGGTGGTGCGGCGCTGTGGGTCTGGGCGGCGAACAAGGGCCCCAAAGGAGCCGCAGCATGAGACAGATCTTTTTCGACACCGAAACCACCGGGCTGAGCCCCGAGTCGGGCGACCGCATCATCGAAATCGGCTGCGTCGAGATGCTCAACCGCCGCCTCACCGGCAACAACCTGCACTTCTACCTCAACCCCGAACGGTCGAGCCATGAAGACGCGGTGAAGATCCACGGGCTGACCGACGAGTTCCTGGCCGACAAGCCGCTCTTCGCCACGGTGGTCGACGAGTTGATGGACTACCTGAGTGGCGCCGAGGTCATCGCCCACAACGCGAGCTTCGACGTGGGCTTTTTCAACGAAGAACTCCGGCGCGTGGGGCGCCCCAAGTTCCCGGCCTGCGTCGAGAAGATCACCGACACTCTGGTGATGGCGCGCGAGATGTTTCCCGGCAAGTCGAACTCGCTCGACGCCTTGTGCAAGCGGCTCGAAGTCGACAACTCCAACCGCACCCTGCACGGCGCCTTGCTCGATGCCGGCTTGCTGGCCGAGGTCTACATCCGCATGACGCGTGGGCAAGACTCGCTGGTGATCGACGCCAACGAGTCTTCGCGCAGCGACGTGGTCATCGCCGCAGTCGACTTCAGCCTGTTCGAGCTGCCGGTGATCGCGGCCAACGACGAAGAAGCCGCAGCGCACGAAGTGGTGCTGGGCGAGCTCGACAAGGCGTCGGGTGGCAAAACCGCTTGGCGAAGCTTGTCGGCCTGAGGCCATGGCATAATCCGTGGCTTCCCGAACAATTCGGGCGGTTAGCTCAGTGGTAGAGCACTGCCTTCACACGGCAGGGGTCGCAGGTTCGAACCCTGCACCGCCCACCAGCATCAAGCTGAACACAAGGCCCTGGCGCATCGCCCGGGCCTTTTTGTTGTTTGAAGCGGTTTTTTTCGTCCTGTACCCTTGCGCCCGGCGTGTTGTGAGCCGTTCCTTTGGAGACCTTATGCCGTTGTTCCGGATCCTGGCCCTGCTGATGTGTGGATGGTGGGCGGGCAGCACCTTTGCGCAAAGCATCGAACCCGCCAAAGACTGGCAAAGCGCTGACAGCGCGCACTTTCGCGTCAATTACCGCTCGGCGTGGCGCGCCCAGGCCGAGCGTGTGGTGCAGGCGGCCGAACGTGCCTACCCCAAGGTCACCCAATCGCTGGGTTGGGAGCCGCGTGGCCGCACCGAGATCTTGCTGATCGACCAGTACGACCTGGCCAACGGTTACTCGACACCGCTGCCCTACAACATCATCGGCGTGTTCCTCGCGCCGCCCGATGAAGGCGAGCTGCTCGACAACAGCGACTGGCTCGACCTGTTGCTCACGCACGAGTTCACCCACACCGTGCACCTCGACAAGGTGCGGGGCGTGCCGGGTGTGATGCAGCGCATCTTTGGCCGCCAGCCGCTGTTCTTCCCGAACCTCTTCGAGCCGGGTTGGATGATCGAAGGCCTGGCGGTTTATGCCGAGAGCGACCCTGCCACCGGCCGAGGCCGCCTGCAGGGCCCGGTGTTTGAAGCCTGGCTGCGCGCCGAAGCCAAACGCGGCTTTCTCTCGCTGCGCGAGATCAATGCCGACGGCCGCGCCTTGCCGCTTTCGAAGTCTTATCTGTACGGCGCGTACTTCTATGAGTTTCTGGCTCGCAAGTACGGGGCCGACGCGATCTACAAAGGTGTCGACCATTACAGCGGCAACCCGCCGCTGTGGCCGCGCCTGCACACCAACCCGCGTGGCGCCACCGGCAAGACCATGGACCTGCTGTGGGACGAATTCCTCGCCGACCTGCGCGAGCAAGTGCAGCTTCGTTCGCAGGCGTTGACCAGCGTGCCCGAATCGGTGGGTGAGCGGCTCGTCGGCCCGTTGTTTGGCGTGGGCTCGGTGGCGACCTTGCCCGACGGCTCCACGCTCGCCGTGCTCGACGACGGCCTGAACCACGCCAAGCTGGTGAAGTTCGCCCCCAATGGTCAACAAACGACGCTGGGCGACATCAACCGGGCCGCCGAGCTCAGCGTGGCGCCCGATGGGCAGGTGCTGGTGGCCCAGCCCGACATCTGCAACTGGCGCTACCTGGCCTTCGACGTCTACCGTCTGCAAGCCGATGGCTCGCTGCGGCAGCTGACCCATTGCGCGCGCCTGCGCCAGGTGGTGCCGGCGGGCGAGGGCATCGTCGGCCTGCAACAAGGTCAGGGCCAGACCCGCCTGGTGGTGTTTGATGCCGCCGGTCAGCAGCAGCGAGTGCTGTGGGAGCCGTCGCCCGAAGTGAGCCTGATCGACCTGGCCGCATCACCCGACGGCAAGCAGGTGACGGTGGTCAGCAAGCGTGTCGGTGACTGGCGTGTGGAAACCTTCGACCTGGCTCAGCCGGCCGCCGCGCCGCGCCTGCTGTTCACCCACAACGCACCGGTGCACGGCCTGGTGCATGGCAAGGCCGGCCTGGAGTTTCTTGCGGTGCGCGAGGGTGTGTTCAATGTGTGGCGGCTGGAGGGCACTGAATGGGTCAAGCTGAGCCACACCCACACCCGCGTGGTGTCACATGGCGGTACCCAGCCTGATGGCTCGCTCACGCTGGGTGTGGTGGCGCCGGGCGGTTATGAGCTGCGCCGCATGGCGGCCACGCCGGCCTTGCAGCGCGCGCCGGTGGTGGCTGCGGCCGCCAGCAGTGCCTCGGCGCCCGCAGCGGCCCCGGTCACGCTGCTGAGCGAAGCCACACCCTATCAGTCGTGGCGCTCGATGGTCCCCCGCAGCTGGTTCCCGATGGTGACGGGCGAGTCAAGCTTGTTTGCGGTGGGTGCAAGCACCTTTGGTTCTGATGCGCTCGGCTGGCACAAGTACGCCGCCTCGCTGCAATACGAAACCACGCAGAACGAGCTGCTGGGCAGCTTGCAATACCTCTTCCAGGATCAGCACTTGATCACCTTGCAGCGCGAAGTGACGGCCCGTGCCTGGCAAGACGGCAACGAAGAAAAAGACGTCACCGCCTACGACCGTGAAACCCGCGCGCAGTGGCTGAGTGTTTTGCCCTGGCTGCGCCTGGATCGGCGCATCGCTTTTGGCGTGGGGGCTGCGCTCGATCATGTGGAACGTGTGCACCCCGAGCGGGCCACCACCGTCGGCATTCCCAGAACCGAGCGTCTGCTCGCAGCCTTGCTCAGCTACGACACCACCGGCAGCAACTGGTGG
>NZ_JANOCG010000117.1:0-2203 GCF_031412075.1 Rhizobacter sp. | reverse complement strand
CACTGAAGCAGTGAAGGTGTTCTCCGACCCGTTCTACAGCAAGGGCCCCAACGACCAGGGCATCGGCTGGAACATCCTGTTCTCGCTGCAGCGTGTGGCGGTGGGTTTTGGCTTGGCCGCACTCGTGGGCATCCCGCTGGGTTTCATGATCGGGCGTTTCACGTTCTTGAACAACATGCTGTCGCCGCTGATCAGCCTGCTGCGCCCGGTGTCGCCGCTGGCCTGGTTGCCGATCGGCCTGCTGGTGTTCAAGGCCGCCAACCCCGCGGCCATCTGGACGATCTTCATCTGCTCCATCTGGCCGATGATCATCAACACCGCCGTGGGTGTGCAACGTGTTCCCGCCGACTACCTCAACGTGGCCCGCGTGCTGAACCTGTCCGAATGGAAGATCGTCACCAAGATCCTCTTCCCCGCCGTGCTGCCCTACATGCTGACCGGCGTGCGCCTTTCGGTGGGCACCGCCTGGCTGGTGATCGTCGCGGCCGAGATGCTGACCGGCGGCGTGGGCATCGGCTTCTGGGTGTGGGACGAGTGGAACAACCTCAACGTCACGCACATCCTGATCGCCATCTTCGTGATCGGCGTGGTTGGCCTGCTTCTTGAATGGGCACTGATCGCTGTGGCCAAGCGTTTCACCTACGACGAAGTCTGACTTCCCACCCAAGAGCACACCACCATGAACAATTTCATCCAAGTGCAAAACGCCGAGATGGTGTTTAACACCAAAAAGGGCTCGTTCCACGCCCTGCGCGAGATCAACCTCACGGTGGCCAAGGGCGAGTTCGTCACGCTGATCGGCCACTCGGGTTGCGGCAAGTCGACCCTGCTCAACCTGATCGCCGGCCTCACGCTGCCTTCAAACGGCGTGTTGCTGTGCGACAACCGCGAGATCGCCGCGCCCGGCCCCGAGCGTGCCGTGGTATTCCAGAACCACTCGCTGCTGCCGTGGCTCACCTGCTTCGAGAACGTGCACCTGGCGGTGGAGCGCGTGTTCGGCAAGAACGACACCCACGCCCGCCTGAAGGAGCGCACGCTCGCTGCACTGGAGCTGGTCAACATGGGCCACGCCGCCTACAAGCGCCCGCATGAAATCTCGGGCGGCATGAAGCAACGTGTGGGCATCGCCCGCGCGCTGGCCATGGAGCCCAAGGTGCTGCTGATGGACGAGCCTTTCGGTGCCCTCGACGCGCTGACCCGCGCTCACCTGCAAGACGAGCTGCTGAAGATCGTGGCGCGCACCCACAGCACGGTGGTGATGGTCACGCACGACGTCGACGAAGCTGTGCTGCTGTCCGACCGCATCGTCCTGATGACCAACGGCCCGGCGGCCACCATCGGCGAGATCTTGTCCATCGAATTGCCGCGCCCGCGCGACCGTGTGGAGCTGGCCGAAGAACCGCACTACGTGCACTACCGCCGGTGCGTGCTCGACTTTCTCTACACCCGACACGGACACGTGGAAAAAGTCGCTGCCTGATTGAGTTGAGTGAGGTGAGTGAGTGAGGGAGCGCCGCGGGCCTGAGGGGGCCGGCGGCACACAGGCCAGGGCGAGAACTTCGCCCTGGCCCCTGTCACCCAACGAAACCGTCGAGATCGCCACCCCCTGGCCGGCAAAGCCCTCAAGGCCTGAGGCAAGGACGTGGAGATTTCAGTCCCCGCGGTGGTGCATGGGCGCTCAGACAGCGGCCCGGACGTGCAAACCCCCTGACGTCATCAATTTGTGCTGGAACGCCTACCCGGCATGGAGTGCGCGGATGGCTCAGTTCGGCTGGGGACGCGCAGGCACGGTGCTTGCAAATGCCTGTACGGCAAAAGCAATGCGATGCGATTGCCGACTGTCTCCTCAGTAGGGCTTCCGCCCTTTCATACAACCTCCTGACTTGACAGTCAGGGGGTCTTTTTTAGTGCTTTTGGTTCCGGCATCACATCGCTACGCGATATGAGCCTCACCGAAAACACTTTCAGTGTTTTTCTTTGGCGTGATTGATCGAGTACTTCGGGATCTCGATGGTCACGTCCTCTTGCGCCAGGATCGCCTGACACGACAAGCGAGAGCTGGGCTCCAGGCCCCAGGCGCGATCCAACAGGTCTTCTTCGACCTCGTCGATCTCACCCAGCGACTTGAACCCTTCGCGCACGAGCACATGGCAGGTGGTGCAGGCGGCGCTCATTTCACAAGCGTGCTCGATCTCAATGTCGT
>NZ_JANOCG010000116.1:0-2572 GCF_031412075.1 Rhizobacter sp. | reverse complement strand
GTGTTGTAGTGGTCTTCGCCAACCACGTTCGGGTCAAGCTGGCGCGAGGTCGAGTCGAGCGGGTCCACGGCGGGGTAGATGCCCAGCGAAGCGATGTCGCGCGACAGCACCACGGTCGAGTCCAAGTGGGCGAAGGTGGTGGCAGGCGACGGGTCGGTCAAGTCATCGGCTGGCACGTAAACAGCCTGGATCGAGGTGATCGAGCCAACCTTGGTGGAGGTGATGCGCTCTTGCAAACGGCCCATTTCTTCGGCCAGCGTCGGCTGGTAGCCCACGGCGGAAGGCATGCGGCCCAGCAGTGCCGACACTTCGGTACCGGCCAGCGTGTAGCGGTAGATGTTGTCGACGAAGAAGAGCACATCCTTGCCTTCGTCGCGGAACGACTCGGCAATGGTCAGGCCGGTCAGTGCCACGCGCAGACGGTTGCCCGGGGGCTCGTTCATCTGGCCGTAAACCATGGCGACCTTGGAGTCTTCGAGCTTCTCTTGATTCACGACGCCCGAGTCCGACATCTCGTGATAGAAGTCGTTGCCCTCACGGGTGCGCTCACCCACACCGGCGAACACCGACAGACCTGAGTGGGCCTTGGCGATGTTGTTGATGAGTTCCATCATGTTCACGGTCTTGCCGACGCCGGCGCCGCCGAACAGGCCGACCTTGCCGCCCTTGGCAAACGGGCACACGAGGTCAATCACCTTGATGCCGGTTTCCAGCAGGTCTTGCGACGGGCTCAGCTCGTCATACGCCGGCGGCTTGCGGTGAATCGACATCGTGAGCTCCTGGCTCACGGGGCCACGCTCGTCGATGGGGTCACCCAGCACGTCCATGATGCGGCCGAGGGTCGCACGGCCGACTGGCACCATGATCGGCTTGTCGGTGTTCTTCACCATCAGGCCGCGGCGCAGGCCGTCGGAGGAACCCAGCGCAATCGTGCGCACCACGCCGTCGCCCAGCTGTTGCTGCACTTCCAGCGTGAGGTTGGAGCCTTCCAACTTCAGTGCGTCGTAAATCTTGGGCATTGCGTTGCGAGGGAACTCCACGTCCACCACCGCGCCAATGCACTGAACAATTTTGCCGTCAGCCATGTTCGTATCCTTAAAAAATCGAATTCTTGATGCTCAGACCGCAGCCGCGCCGGCCACGATTTCAGACAGTTCTTTGGTGATCGCCGCTTGCCGCGTCTTGTTGTAGACCAGCTTCAGCTCGGCAATCACATTGCCGGCGTTGTCGGTCGCAGCCTTCATGGCCACCATGCGCGCCGCATGCTCGGACGCCATGTTTTCGGCCACGGCCTGGTAGACCAGCGCTTCGCTGTAACGAACCAGCAGCTCGTTGATCACCGACGGTGCATCGGGCTCGTAGATGTAGTCCCAGCCATGCTGAGTCTTGTCTACCGCCATGTTTTCGGCCGTCAGTGGCAGCAGTTGCTGGATCACCGGCTCTTGCCGCATGGTGTTGATGAAGCGGTTGTAGCAAACATGCACCGCGCTCAGCTTGCCGTCGGCATACGCGTCGAGCAACACCTTGACGGGGCCGATCAGCTTGTCGAGGTGCGGCCGGTCACCCAGGTGCGTGACCTGAGAGACCACCGGAATGCCGACCCGGTTCATGAACCCCAGGCCCTTGTTGCCAATGGCCACCGATTGCGCCTTGACGCCGTTGCTCTCGTTTTCCTTGAGCTTGGCGGTGACCATGCGCAACAAGTTGCTGTTCAACCCGCCGCACAAGCCCTTGTCGGTGGTCACGACGATGAAGCCCACGGGCTTGGTCGCGTCGTTGGCCACCATGAACGCGTGCTTGTACTCGGGCGTGGCCTGCGCCAGGTTGGCGGCCAAGCTGCGGATCTTGTCGGCGTACGGGCGCGCGTGGCGCATGCGCTCCTGCGCCTTGCGCATCTTGGAGACAGAGATCATCTCCATGGCCTTGGTGATCTTCTTGGTGTTCTCCACCGATTTGATCTTGCCGCGAATCTCTTTTCCTGCTGCCATGACGGCGCTCCTTTCGATTTATCCGATCACCCTGAGGTATCGAAGGGCAGGCTTCAGGCGAAGGACTTCTTGAACGACGTGGCAGCGGCCAGCAGTTCGGCCTCAGCGTCTTGGCAGGTCTTCTTCAAGGCCTTCTTCGAGTCGCTGTCGTCGGCCTTGGCGGGCTTGACATCCCACTTGGCACCGTTCTTTTCCATAGTGTCGTGCAGGGCAGCGTGGCTCGACTTCAGGTACTTGTGGAAGCCGGCTTCGAACGCCAGCACCTTCTTGACCTCGATGTCGTCCATGAAGCCCTTGTTCACGGCGAACAAGGTGGCGTTCATCAGCGAGATCGGTAGCGGGCTGTACTGGGTCTGCTTCAGCAGCTCGGTCACGCGGGCGCCGCGATCCAGCTGCTTGCGGGTGGCTTCGTCCAGGTCGGAGGCGAACTGCGCGAACGCGGCCAGTTCACGGTACTGGGCCAAGTCGGTACGGATACCGCCGGACTGGTTCTTGATCAGGTTGGTCTGAGCCGACGAACCCACGCGCGACACCGAGATACCGGCGTTGATGGCGGGGCGGATGCCGGCGTTGAACAGCGAGGT
>NZ_JANOCG010000115.1:0-1615 GCF_031412075.1 Rhizobacter sp. | reverse complement strand
TGTTGCGCGAGGCGAGCGAGGCGCCCACGGCGGTGGCGAGCACGATGTCGAGCGGCGTGTTGCCCGCGCGCATGAGCTCGTTGGCCACGGCAGCGGCGTCGTCGCCTTCGGCCACGCCTTGCAGCAGGCCGCCGCCGGCGTCACGCGCGGTGTAGGTGAACTGGGGCATGAATCAGGCCGGGTCAGCCGTCGCCATGGGCGGCCAGCGCCATCGCTTCTGAAATGGTGGAGCGGCCGGCGTGGGCGAGCGCGAGTGCGTTGCGCAGCAGCGTGGCGCGCCCGATCTGCTGGCGCGCGATGCGCACGAACTCGATCGGTGAGCCGTGATTGGCCGTCTGCACGAGCTCGGGTGTCATCTCCAGCATCTCGTAGACGGCGGTGCGGCCGATGAAGCCGGTGCCGTTGCAACGCGCGCAGCCCATGCCGCGCATGTACTTGCCTTGTGCGCCCTCGGGGCCCACGTAGTGGTCGAGCCAGCCGAGTTCCTGCGGCGTGGGCGTGTGCGGTGCGGTGCAGTTCTCGCACACAAGGCGCACCAGGCGCTGGGCGATCACGAGGTTGAGCGACATGGCCACCATGTAGGGCGGCACGCCCATGTCGAGCAGGCGCACCGGGGTGGTGGCCGCGTCGTTGGTGTGCAGGGTCGACAGCACCATGTGGCCGGTCATCGCGGCGCGCAGGCCGATCTCGGCGGTGGTCTTGTCGCGCATTTAGCCGACCAGGATCACGTCCGGATCTTGCCGCAGTGCGGCGCGCAGCACCCGTTCGAAACTCAGGTCGATCTTGTCGTGCACCTGCACCTGGTTGATGCCGGCGAGGCGGTATTCCACCGGGTCTTCCACGGTGATGATCTTGCGGTCGGGCGAGTTGATCTCGTTGAGCGCGGCGTAGAGCGCCGTGGTCTTGCCGCTGCCGGTCGGGCCGGTGACGAGGATCATGCCGCTGGTTCGGTTGAGCGCCTCGCGCACCTTCTTGAGCATCGCCTCGCCCATGCCCAGGCGTTCGAGCTGCAAGAGGCCGCCGCTCTGGCTGAGCAGACGCATCACGACCGATTCGCCGTACTGCGTGGGCATGGTGGAAATGCGCACGTCGAGCGGGTTGCCGCGGATGTCCACGTTGAAGCGGCCGTCTTGCGGCAGGCGTTTCTCGGAGATGTCCAGGCCCGACATGAGCTTCAGGCGAAGCACCAATGCCGGGGCGATCTTGAGGTCGGTCTCGGTCTGCAGGTGCAGCACGCCGTCGATGCGGAAGCGCACATGCAGCTTGTGCTGCTGCGGCTCGATGTGGATGTCTGACGCACGCACCTGGGCGGCGTCTTCGAAGAGCGTCTGCAGGAGTTTGACGACCGGCGCGTCTTTCACCGCCGCTTCGGTGCCGAGCAGATTGCCGAAGTCGGCCTCGGTCTGCGCGAGTTCGGCGGTGAGCTCCTGCGACAGCGCGGTGATCTCGCCGGTGCGGCGGTACACACGGTCGATGGTGGCGAGCAGCTGCGTTTCGGTGACGGCAGCGAGTTCGATCTCGCGCTTCAGGATGCGGGTGAGTTCGTCGTAGGCGAAGAGGTCGCTCGGGTCGGCCATGCCCACACGCAGGAAGCCATTGCTGTCTTCCAGCACCA
>NZ_JANOCG010000114.1:0-5583 GCF_031412075.1 Rhizobacter sp. | reverse complement strand
CGCTCGAACTGGCCAGCCGGGGCATCACGGTGAACGTGGTGGCCCCGGGCATCATCGCCTCCGTGATGGCCGACCAGGCGTTCGACAAGGATGCGATCGCGCGGATCGTGCCCGCCAAGCGTGCCGGCAAGGCCGACGAAGTCGCAGCGCTGGTCGCCTTCCGGGCAGGGGACGAGGCCGGCTACATCACCGGCCAGGTCATCTCGATCAATGGCGGGATGGCCTGAGGAAGGACGGGGCGGAGCCAAGGCACGGTTTTTTTACCGCCAAGTCGCAAAGGTCGCAAAGAACGCAAAGGAAGCTTTGCGGGTTCTTTGCGACCTTTGCGTTCTTGGCGCCTTGGCGGTGAACCTGCCGGCAGGAGCAGGGCGTGGAATGACGCTCAGCTGCGCTCGAACAGCAACACCGCCTTGGTGCCGCCGAAGGCAAACGAGTTGCTGATCGCCGCCTTGAGCCGAGGCGCCGCCAAGCCCGTCTCGGTGACGAGGTTCATGCGGCAGGCTGGATCAATCTCTTTGCAATGCGAATTGGGTGGCAGTTGCTGCCGGTGCAAGGCCAGCACGGTGATGGCGGCCTCCAGCGCACCGGCGGCGAGCTGGCGCCAAGCTCCGACCAAGGTGTTGGCCGACGGCCCCGTCATTGATACTCTGTGCGACGTTGCCGTGGCGCTCCGTGTCGGCTGATGGGCGGATCGAGTGTTGCGTTTCATGGTCGACCACTGCCAGCGCAAGCGCTGCGCAGCCCCAGCACGATCACGCAGCCGCTTGCCGAGCTGTGCAACCGGCACCACGCAATAGAAACCGCGTGGACGCCGGGCAACGTTCTGCAGCTCTACCTTGAGGTTCTGCCCGGAGCAACGGCACCTCACCCGCCGAGGTGGCGTTGCGCCATCACTTCCGGCAAGAGAACGCATCGGCTCAAGCCGCGCACGAGGCGCCGTTTTGAGCCGGTGGCCCCCGACGGGGCGTCAGGCACGGTGATCAAGCAAGCTGACGAGCCGAAGAGGGTGCGGCCGCCAGTTTGGCCGCGCAGCGGCATCTGCATGGCGCCCGGTGAACCGGGCGGCCCACCGGGCCGAAAACGCAGCCACGTGAATCAACACTGCCAGATACTGGTCAGGCAATCAGCCCGCGGCGGGCACTCGTGCGGCTACGGCTCTGACGGCGGGGCCAGTGAGGCTGCGAACCTGCATGCTGATCCACGAGGTTGCAATTGATTCGCCGGCGGGGATCGCGGCCGAGACCCCACTCGCTAGCGCCCGGGCGCCGACGCCAAGTCCGACCAGTGCGGCACCCTGAATGCAAGAGGCACCGGCAGATATGGCGTCGTCCTTTACGCCCGAGAAGCCCCTCAGACTGGCGTACACGATGGAGGCGGTGGCGCCGGAAAAGCAGCCAACCACAGGCGCCACGTAGGGAAGAAACGCTGGAGCGAATGCGACTGTCGTGCCGTACCCCAGGACCGCTACCGTCAAGGCGGCCGCGACAGACACCAATTTTGCTGACCACACGGACCATCCATTCGATCCTCCAGTGAACTGATTCAGTGCAGCACAAGTCGTCGAAACGTGGTGCCACGCATACATGGTTCGGTTGGTTGAGTTGGCTGCGATCGATCCGCTGATCGTGAGGCGGGTCCCCCTGTAGGACGGCGAGTAGAGAAAATTGCCCAGTCCCGAGGTGGTGGCCACCCGATACGCCAAGCGGGAGAAGTTCATCGTCATCGGAATCGTCTTCGCGTGATTGGCCGTGCAGCCGCCGCTGGAGTTGGTCGTGAGCCTGAGCGCGCTCATCCGGTCCGAGGGGCTGCCGTCGACCAAGCTGGATTGCGACAGCGATACCTCGCCAGCACGCTCCGCCTCCTGCCATTGTTCAGGCGTCATCGACGCCTTGAGTTCCGCAATACGCCGGTCTTCCGCTTCGATGTCTGCCAGCATTCTCGCTTCGTCAGCCGCGGGCAGTTGAACGGGTGCTGCGCTCAGGCGTTCCACTGCATCGGCGACGCTCTCGAGCCCCTCTGCCTGATGGACCGAGCTGTCGGTGCTTCCGTCCAAGTCGCCGCCGCCACATGCCGTGGTCAATACCATGACTGGGATCATCGCGATGGCCACGGCCTTTCTGAAAAGGTCGGAGAAGGGCGAGGATTGATCACTGCCGGCAAGAGTTTGTGCTTGCTTTGCAAACGTATACATGGTGTCTCCAGTATGAAAAGAAGGGCGCTGCTTTCGCCAGCCCGCCGTGGGCGACGAAATCCCGTGCCCTGCTGCAGGCTGCCCACAGCGCCCCGGTGCTTGACACACGTTGTGGAGCTGGAGCTGAAACGCGGCGGAGACCGAGATACGTACTGTCGCGTCCAAAGCCACCGCTCCGTTGAGGGGATTGCGCAACAGCATGACCGCCAGCCGCTTTTCGTACGGACCCTTCGCGTTCCGCGCTCCTGCGGCTACTTTGTCTGCATCGGTACCGGATCCGTCGGGTTCTGTTGCCGAGCCTGAGAAGGCGAGAACCCGTACACATGCCTGAAGTCGCGCGAGAACGAGCTTACGTTCGCGTACCCCAGTTCGCTCGCGATGACAGCCACGGCATTTCCAGTAGACCGCAGCCGCTGCATGGCCTGGTGCATGCGCCGTTCGCGGATGTAGGCCTTCGGTGTCATGCCCTGGTAGCGCTTCATCGCCTTCTCCAGAGTTCTCGCTGTGACGCCGACGCTTTTTGCCAGGCCACTGATGCTCGGCGGGTTAGACGTGGTTGCGTCAAGCGCGGCAAGCGCGCGCCGCAGGTACGGTGGCTTAGAAATCAGCAGATTCGCTTCCGCGATGACCACCTTCTGGGGCGCATCTCCGTACACCGCCAGATCAGAAGGGTCTGTGAACCAGTTCTCTACCAGTCGCAGATGCCGCGTGTGGAGTCGGAGGAACTCTTCGTAGTACTGCACCGCGACCCTGTGCCGACCCAGTTCTTCGGCCAGCCTGGCGAGCGAGTAGGTGGCCTCATGCAATGGGCCTTCCATGTTGTGCTGACGCGCCATATCGGCCGCCAACTTCAGATGCTTGTAGGCTTCCTCGGGCAAAGCATTGGCCTGAAGCAGAAGTCCGTAGTTCAGGGCCATGCCGACCTGCAACTGAGGGGCCGCGCAGGAGAGGTCGCGCACGAGATCTTCATAAAGAACGCGAGCCGCGAGAACATTCGTGCAGCCCACGACGACAAGCTCGAAAAGGCGCAGGATGTGACTGTCGAGATTTGAGCCGGTGAGTGCGCGGGCTTTGCCCAGGCAATGCTGGGCCTGTGCCAGCCGGTGCTGAACCATTGCAGAATCGAGCCCCGCACCTGGGAGCAGGTCAAGCGTCACGAGGGAAGGGTGGCGAGACGCGCGAGAAAACTGTTGTGTACGAAGGTATCCGAGTGAGATCCACCAGATGAACCGGGGTGCTACGCCCTTGTCCGTTTCAAGTACGGGACAAATGTGCTGTTGCGCGAGGCATTCGGCTTCGTCATATCGAAGCATCTGCGTCAGCGCGTGCACCCCCTGGTAGGCAAGCGCCGCTCTCTCGCCGACGCTGAGAGATCGTGTTGCCAAAGTGTGCTTGATGATGCAATGGGCTCGCTGTGCATACCCTAGCGTACGCATGACCTGCGCCTGCATGAATACGGCACGCATCTCGTCGTGAGGGCGGGCGTTCGAGGCAAAAACAGCGCTCGCGAATCGCAGGTCGTCGAGAACCTGGTCGCTGACCAGCATAAGATGTTGGTGAGCTTTGAGCAGGCCTTCAGCCCTGGAAAGTGGCTCGGTCTCCGCACGGATCGCGGGCAATAGTTCTGTCACTGTCGCTGACGGGAAACCGCAGGAGGTGTCCAGAATTGCCGAACTGAGAAGTTGCTTCCAGCGGGCCCCAATATATCTGCTGCCCGAATCCATGTTGGTTGGCTCGCGCGTACCTGCGGAGCTGAATTGCTTCGACGAGGGCAAGGCTATCAGGGGGCAACAAGGCGCCCGTCAGTAGTATTGCGCATGACCTATCAGGCCTCGTCGAGGTGAGGTGCTCGATCTGTTCGCGGTCCCTGTGCTGCGCGGGGTGCCGATAGGATTGTCGTGTCGGCGCCGTGCGAATCGCTGCAGGTGCCCATTCGTGGTGATGCTGCGGCACCGCGACGCGGCCGACTCAGGGTTTCTCGAACAACAACACCGCGTTGGTGCCGCCAAAGGCAAACGAGTTGCTGATTGCCGCGTTGAGCTGCGGCGCTGCCAACCCCGTCTCGGTGACGAGGTTCATGCGGCAGGCTGGATCAATCTCTTTGCAATGCGAATTGGGTGGCAGTTGCTGCCGGTGCAAGGCCAGCACCGTGATGGCGGCCTCCAGCGCACCGGCGGCGCCCAGCAGGTGGCCATGCAAGGCCTTGGTGGAACTCACCCGAAGCGAATCGAAATCACCGCCCCACACTTCGGCCAGCGCGTCGCGCTCGATCACGTCGCCAATGCGGGTGGCGGTGCCGTGTGCGTTGCAGTAGCCCACGTCGCGCGGCTGCAGGTCGGCGCGGCGCAGCGCGGCGCGCAGCGCGCGGGCCTGGCCGGGCACGTCGGGTTTGGTCAGGTGGGTGGCGTCGCAGCTGATGCCCCAGCCGGAGAGCGTGGCGTAGACACGTGCGCCGCGGCGCTGGGCCCGCTCGGCGGATTCGAGCACCAGGAAGGCCGCGCCTTCGCCCAGCGCAAAGCCGCTGCGGTCGGCGGCAAACGGGCGCACCGCACCGGCCGCCGCACCAGGCTCGAAACTCGCCATGGTCTGCATGGCCTGCCAGGCCAGCACCACACCGGGCACGATGAGGGCTTCGGTGCCACCGACGAGGGCCACATCGACCTCGCCGCACTGCACCGCCTTGGCCGCTTCGGCAATCGCCACCGCCGACGAGGCGCAGGCCACGGCATAGGTGAGCACCGGGCCCAGCACATGCTGTCGCATGGCCACGTGGGCGGCCGGCGCGTTGGGCATGAAGGGTGGCACGGTGAGTGGGGGCACACGCCCGTTGCTGCTGCGGTAGGCCGCTTCGAGCGAGCCAGCGCCGCCCATGCCACAACCCACGTACACACCGACTCGCTCGGGGTCGGCATCCAGCGGGCCGGCGTCTTTGACGGCCAGGTCGGCTGCGGCCACGGCCAGCTGGCTGACCCGATCCACGCCGGCGAGCTGCAGCTTGGTGAACCAGCGCATCGCATCGAAGGCCACGGTGGCCGCCGCCGTGGGCTTGAGCAGATCGGGGAAGACAGCGTGCACCGCCGATTCGCCGCGCAGCAGGGCCGAAAATACCGCCTCGGGCGTGTCGCCGTGGGGAGAGACGACACCCAGGCCGGTGACGGCGATGGGACTCAGGCTCATGCGGTGGTTTGAGCCGCCTTGACCCGGTCGACCACCACCGCCAGCTCGGCCAGGGTGTCGACGTTGGAGTCAACGTCGGGCAGGTTGATGTGGAAGTGGTCTTCCACGGCGAAGAGAAATTCGACCAGCGCGAGCGAATCCAGGCCTTTTTCGCGCATGGAGGTGTTCGGGTCCAGCTCCGTCGGGGCGATGCCGTACTTCTCTTGAATCAAATC
>NZ_JANOCG010000113.1:0-2708 GCF_031412075.1 Rhizobacter sp. | reverse complement strand
CGCCCGGGTGCGGGTGGTTCAAGTGGTCTCCTGATGGAAAACGATCACCGTTCGTTCGCTGGGCAGAAATGCCGGCTCGCCGGTGTGCGGCAGGGCGACGATTTCATCACAGGCATGTTCGGTTTGTGTTCGTTTGTTTTCCTCTTTTTTCTTTTTAGCCGACAAACGAAAGCTGCGCAAGCTCGCAATCCAGCATTTCGGGCGTGGGGGGTTCGGCTACGCTCGCGAGCAAAAACCGGCCTCTTCGGGCCCCCTTGCATGACACCCAACCCTCGCCAAGCCTTGTTGATCCAGGAAGTTCGCGCCCGCGGCGCCTTGTCTGTGGAGGCGCTGGCCGAGCAATTCGGCGTGACGCTGCAAACGGTGCGACGCGACGTGAAGCAGCTGTCCGAGGCGGGCCTGCTCGCGCGGTTTCATGGCGGCGTGCGCTTGCCCAGCTCGACCACCGAAAACATCGCCTACCGCCAGCGCCAGCAGCTGAACGAGCAGGCCAAGCAGCGCATTGCGCGCCGCGTGGCGCAGGCGGTGCCCGAGGGCTGCTCGCTGATCATCAACATCGGCACCACCACCGAGGCGATTGCGCGCGAGCTGCTGCACCACAAGGGCCTGCGCGTCATCACCAACAACCTGAACGTGGCGGCGATCCTGAGCGACAACCCGGCTTGCGAGGTGATCGTGGCCGGCGGCGTGGTGCGCTCGCGCGACCGCGGCATCGTGGGCGAGGTGACGGTCGATTTCATCAGCCAGTTCAAGGTCGACATCGGACTCATCGGCATTTCGGGGATCGAGGCCGACGGCACCTTGCGAGACTTCGATTACCGAGAGGTGAAGGTGGCGCGCGCCATCATCGAACACTCGCGCGAGGTGTGGCTCGCGGCCGACCACAGCAAGTTCGGGCGGCCGGCGATGGTGAAGCTGGCAAGGTTCAGTGAGGTCGACATGCTGTTCACCGACGCGCCGCCGCCGGACCCTTTTCCGGCCCTGCTCAGCGAGGCCGGCGTGCAATGCGAGGTGGCGCAATGAACTCCTACATCCTCGCCCTCGACCAGGGCACCTCCAGCTCACGCAGCATCGTCTTCGACGCCCAGGGCCACGTGGTGGCCATGGCGCAGCGCGAGTTTCGCCAGATCTACCCGCAGCCCGGCTGGGTGGAGCACGATCCGAAGGAGATCTGGGAATCACAACTCGCCACCGCCAAAGAGGCACTTGGCAACGCCAAGATCAGCGCCAGGCAGGTCGCCTCCATCGGCATCACCAACCAGCGCGAGACCACGGTCGTGTGGAACCGCTTGACGGGTGAACCCATCTACAACGCCATCGTCTGGCAAGACCGCCGCATGGAACCGGCCTGCGCCGACATGCGCGCGCGCGGGCTGGAGCCGACCTTCCGCGACAAGACGGGCCTGATCATCGACGCCTACTTCTCGGGCACCAAGCTCAAGTGGGTGCTCGACACCGTGCCCGGCGCGCGCGCTGCTGCGGCCAAAGGCGAGCTGGCGTTCGGCACCGTCGACTCGTGGCTGATGTGGCACCTGACGGGCGGGCAAGTACACGCCACCGACGTGAGCAACGCCTCGCGTACGCTGATGCTCAATGTGCACAGCAACACCTGGGACGACGAGTTGCTGAAGATCCTCGACGTGCCGCGCGAGATGCTGCCGGCGGTGCACCCGTCGAGCCATGTCTACGGCCACACGCGTGCCGATCTGCTCGGCGCCTCGCTGCCCATCGGCGGCATCGCAGGCGACCAGCAAAGCGCACTTTTCGGCCAAGCCTGCTTCAAGGCGGGCCTTGCCAAAAACACCTACGGCACCGGCTGCTTCATGCTGATGCACACCGGCGCGCAGTTTCAAACCTCGACCAACGGCCTGATCACCACCAGCGCCGCCCAACCGACTGCAACACCGGAGTTCGCCCTCGAAGGCAGCGTGTTCATCGGCGGCGCCGTGGTGCAGTGGCTGCGCGACGGCTTGCATGCCATCAAGGCCAGCGGCGAGGTGCAGCAGCTCGCCGAAAGCGTGCCCGACAGCGGCGGCGTGATGTTCGTGCCGGCCTTCACCGGCCTGGGTGCGCCCTACTGGAAGGCCGATGCGCGCGGCGCCATTGTCGGCCTCACGCGTGGCACGACGGTGGCCCACATCGCCCGCGCCGCGTTGGAGAGCATCGCCTTCCAGAGTGCGGCGCTGCTGCAAGCCATGAGCCGCGACGCGGTCAACGCGGGTGGCTCACCGGTGGCTGAGCTGCGAGTGGACGGTGGCGCTTGCGTCAACAACTTGCTGATGCAAATCCAGGCCGATTTGCTGGGCATCCCCGTGGTGCGGCCGAAGGTGATCGAGACGACGGCGCTGGGTGCCGCTTACCTCGCCGGTTTGTCGTGCGGTGTGTACAACAACCTCGACGAACTCAGCGCGCAATGGCAGGTGGATCGCACCTTCCGCCCGACCATGTCGCGCACCCGCGCCGAAGAGCTGATGGCGCAGTGGGAGCACGCGGTGCGCAAGACCACGGCGGTCTGAGGCGCAACCCGCGTGCGCGCGCGCCGCTTGCGCGCCCAGATCAGCACGCCGGTGACGCACAACATGGCGATCAGCACGCCCATGATCGACATCAGCACCCGGCCGGCGGTGCCGATGATGCGGCCCGAGTGCAGCGGGAACATGCTCTGCATGAAGATGTCGCCCGCGCTGCCGGTGCCGGGCACATCGGCG
>NZ_JANOCG010000112.1:0-5313 GCF_031412075.1 Rhizobacter sp. | reverse complement strand
CCGCCGGGCCGGCGCTGGTGCTCAACCTGCTGCGCTGGGGCGCCGACATCCGCTCGTGGGAAGACCTGAAGTTGCCCAAGGAAGGTGTGAAAGGGGCCGGCATCTCCGAGCGCGAGATGACCATGGCCGGCCAGCTGATCGACGAGCTGACGACGCAGTGGCAGCCCGAAAACTTCAGCGACAAGTTCAAGGACCAGGTGATGGCCCTGGTGGAAAAGAAGGCCGAGGCGGGGCAGACCGAAACGGTGCTGCAACCGGAGGAAGACGCGCCCGCGAAGACGGCCGATGTCATCGACCTCACAGAGTTGCTGCGCCAAAGCCTGCGTGGTGGCAAGGGCGGCAAACCGGCGGCCAAGAAGAAGCGTGCCGCGTAGAGGTGACCGATGGGCACCAGCAGCCTGGCCGCGTACCAGCGCAAGCGCGACTTCAAGCACACGCCCGAGCCGGCGGGGGAGGTGGCCTGCTCCGGCGAGCAGCTCGGCTTCGTGGTGCAAAAACATGCGGCGCGCAGGCTGCACTATGACTTCCGGCTCGAACTCGACGGCACGCTCAAGAGCTGGGCCGTGCCCAAGGGCCCGAGCCTCGACCCCTCCGACAAGCGCATGGCAGTCGAGGTCGAAGACCACCCGCTGTCGTATGGTGGCTTCGAGGGTGTGATCCCCGAAGGCCACTACGGCGCCGGCTCGGTGATCGTGTGGGACCGTGGCACCTGGACGCCGGTTGGCGATGCACACAAGGGCTACCGCGAAGGCAAGCTCAAGTTCGAATTGCACGGCGAGAAGCTGCACGGCGGCTTCACCCTGGTGCGCATGCGCCAGCGCGACGACGAGCGCCAGACGGCGTGGCTGCTGATCAAGGAGAGCGATGGCGAGGCCAAACCAGCGAGCGAGTTCGACGTGGTCGAGGCCTTGCCCGACAGCGTGTTGGGGAAAAAGGCGCCGAAGAAATCTGCCGCGACGAAACCCAAGCCTGTTGCGAAAACAGAAGCCAAGCTCCCGCTCTCGCTCGCACCGCAGCTCGCGACGCTGGTGAGCGAGGTGCCGCCTGGCGACGACTGGCTCTACGAGATCAAGTTCGACGGCTATCGCCTGCTGACGCGCGTCGACGGCGACGACGTGCGCTGCTTCACCCGCAACGGCCACGACTGGTCGCACCGCATGCCGCAGCTGGTGAAAGCCATCCAGGCCTTGAACATCGGCTGGGGCTGGCTCGATGGCGAGATCATCGTCGCCGGCAAGGACGGGCGGCCCGACTTCCAGGCGCTGCAAAACGCCTTCGAGGCCAAACAGTCGCAAGGCATCCAGTACTTCGTGTTCGACCTGCCGTTTCACGATGGGCAGGACTTGCGCAACGAGCCTTTGCGCGCCCGGCGTGAGCGCCTGGCGGGACTGGTAGGCCAGGCCAAGGGCAGCACCGTGCAATTCAGCGCGGCCTTCGACGATGACCCGAAGAAGCTGCTGGCTTCAGCGCAGGAGGCGGGCCTTGAAGGCCTGATCGGCAAGCGCAGCGATTCGTCCTACCAGGCACGGCGCTCCACCGACTGGGTCAAGCTCAAGGTGAACGCGCGGCAGGAGTTCGTGATCGGCGGCTTCACCGACCCGCAGGGCTCGCGCAGCGGCTTGGGCGCGCTGCTCTTGGGCATCCACGACGACCAGGGTGCCTTGCGCTACGCCGGCAACGTGGGCACCGGCTTCGACCAGAAAACGCTGATCCGCCTGCGCGCGCAGCTCGACGAGATCGAGGTCGGCGCCAGCGCGTTTGCCGACGCGCCGGCGCGTGTGGGCACGGGCAAGCCCGTCAAGCCGCATTGGGTCAAGCCGAAGCTCATCGCCGAGGTGTCGTTCGCTCAATGGACGCGCAGCGGCCACGTGCGCCACGCGGTGTTTCACGGTTTGCGAAGTGACAAGCCGGCCGAGCGCATCACCAAAGAGGTCGCCAGGAAGTTGACTGCCAAGCCTGCCACCAAAGCCGCCACAAACCCCACCACCAAACTGCCCGCGAAATTTCGCATCACCCACCCCGAGCGCGTGATCGATGCGTCCACCGGCATCACCAAGCAGCAACTGATCGAGTTCTACGCCTCGGTCGCCACGCTGATGCTGCCGCACCTGAAAGCGCGGCCGGTGTCGCTGCTGCGTGCGCCCGAGGGTGTGGTCGGTGAGCAGTTTTTCCAGAAGCATGCCGAGGGCAGGGCGCTGGCGAACGTCGACACGCTGAGCCGTGACCTCTACCCGTCTCACGCACCGCTGTTGGCCATCTCTGATGCGCTGGGCCTGTTGTCGTCGGCGCAGATGAACGTGATCGAATTCCACACCTGGAACGCCACCACGCGGGCGATGGACCGCCCCGACCGCATGGTGTTCGACCTCGACCCCGGCGAGGGTGTTGGCTGGCCGCAGGTGCAAGAAGGCACGCAGCTGTTGAAAGGTTTTCTCGACGAGCTGGGCCTCACGAGCTTTCTGAAAACCAGCGGAGGCAAGGGCCTGCACGTGGTGGTGCCGCTCACGCCGAAGTACGACTGGGACCTGGTGAAAGCCTTCTCGCAAGCCATCGTGGCCCACATGGCCCAGGTGATCCCGCAACGCTTCGTGGCCAAGAGCGGGCCGAAGAACCGGGTGGGCAAGATCTTCATCGACTACCTGCGCAACGGCCTGGGCGCCACCACGGCCTGCGCGTGGTCGGCGCGCGCGCGGCCGGGCATGGGCGTGTCGGTGCCGATCGCGTGGGACGAGCTCGCTGGTTTGAAGAGTGCGGCGCAATGGACCGTGGCCAACGTGGCCGACCGTTTCCCGACCGGCAATGCACCTTGGGACGGCTACACGGCAGCGCGCCTGAGCCTGGTCAATCCGATGAAGGCGCTTGGCTTCGATGCCAAGAGGCCAGCCCAGGCATGAGCATCGCGCCCTCAGGCCTGCTCTACGTGAGCGACGCAATGCCCGGCATCCGCCGCTTGCGCGAGGGCGATGGCTTTCGCTACCGGCGCCCCGATGGCCGCGCCCTGCGCGACGTGAAGGAGCTGCAGCGCATACGCCAACTGGCCATTCCCCCGGCTTATGAAGAGGTGTGGATCTGCCCGCTGCCGCAAGGCCACCTGCAGGCCACGGGCCGTGACGCGCGAGGCCGCAAGCAATACCGCTACCACCCGGGCTGGCGCGAGGCGCGCGATGTCGACAAGTTCACGCGCATGAGCGAGTTCGGCGCCGCGCTGCCGCGAATTCGAACCAAGGTGAAACGCGACCTCGCAGCGCCGGTGGGCAGCCGAGCCTCGGTGCTGGCGGCACTGGTGCGGCTGCTCGACACCACGCTCGTGCGTGTGGGCAACGACGAGTACGCGCGCACCAATGGCTCGTTCGGCCTCACCACCTTGCGCAACCGCCATGCGGCGGTGAAGGGCAGCACGCTGCACCTGCGTTTTCGCGGCAAGAGCGGTGTGTGGCACGCCGTGGCGCTCGACGACCCGCGGGTGGCGCGCATCGTGCGCGCCTGTCAGGCGATGCCCGGGCAGGAGCTGTTTCAGTACGAAGACGAAGCGGGGCTGTCGCATGGTGTCGGCTCGGCCGACGTCAACGACTACCTGCGTGAACTGAGTGGCGCCGACTTCACGGCCAAGGACTTTCGCACCTGGCACGCGAGCGTGCATGCCCTGCAGTTGCTGTGCAAGCTGCCCACCGAGGGGCCAGTGACACGGCGGGCGGCCAACGAGGTGTTGCGGCAGGTTGCCGCGCGGCTGGGCAACACGCTGGCGGTGTGCCGCAAGTCGTATGTGCACCCCGGCCTGATGACGGTGGCGGTGCAGACGGGGGTGTCGCAGTGGGCGGAACGCGAGGCACCGCGCAACCGCGGGCTGACGGTGGGGGAGTGCCGTCTGCTGGGTGTTTTGTCGCCCGGGGCGACTGCAAGGCAACTCAAGCGGGCCGCAGCGGGCCCGCTTGGTTGAACTCGCTCAGACCGTGGCGGTGGTGGCGGCCTTTTGCGCGGCGCCAGCCGCTTCGGCTTCTTTGCAGGAGGGGGCGCACACATGTTGCGCCTTGCCCAGCAGGCGCCGGGTCTTCAGGGTGTTGCGGGGACGGTGCTTGCCGCACAAGAAACAGGACATGGTGCCAGCCTGGAAGTCTCCTGCGCTGGCGAACGGCGAGCCGCCTTCCTTGACCTTGTAACGCAGACCGTCGGCCTGGATCTTGGTTTTGATGACGTCTTTTCCCAAAGTAACTTCCTCGGATAGATAAGAACCCAGGCCAAAACCTGGGTTCAGGTGCCGCAAAACGCTCATAGTGACACGAACTAGGCCCTAAGTGTTGCAAACAGTGGATTGACCAAGCTCGTTGAACGGTCAGCCCAGCCCATTTCCCCGGGCCGAAGTGGGCGGGGATAGGCAATAACCCTCAGTTTCAGGGCAGCGGCATGGCAGCGGGCGGCGGTTTCCGGGCTTCTGGGCTCGAGTTCCAGGCCGGCATCTCGCACGCCTTCCGAGCGCGCCTGCGGCCGGCGCGTTCAGGTCGGTGGCGCGAAAGGCGAGCGGCGGGCCAGCATGGCCACCGACTGCACCACCTGCAGCGGCTGCAGCGGTTTGGCGCAGTGCAGGTCGAAGCCGGCGTCGATGGCGTGCTGGCGGTCTTGCGGGCGGCTGAATGAGGTCAGGGCGATGGTCGGCAGGTGCCGCCCCGAAGCGAGCTCTCGCGCGCGCAGTTCGCGGATGAGGTCATAGCCGTCGAGGCCGGGCATGCCGATGTCGCTCACCATCACGTCGGGCAACTGGCTGTCGAGTGCAGCGAGCGCCTCGTCGTGGCTGGCCGCGGTGACCACGGTCGCGCCGCGGTCGGTGAGGATGATGGCCAGCATGGCGCAGGCGTCGGCATCGTCGTCGACCACCAGCACACTCAACCCGACCAGCAGGCCCTCGGTGTCGTCCGCGTCTTGCGCGTCGTCGTGGGGGCCGAGTGTGTCCACACCCTTGCCTGTGCCGTCATCGAACGGCAGCACGATCTCGAAGCGCGCGCCGGAGCCTGCCCCTTCGCTGTGCGCCCGGATCGAGCCGCCGTGGGCTTCCACCAGTTGCTTGACGATCGACAGCCCGAGCCCCAGGCCCCCGCGGTGGCGGTTGCTGCCCGCATTGCTTTGCGTGAAGCGATCGAACAGATAGGGCAGAAATTCTGGCGTGATGCCTTGGCCCTGGTCGGTGATGCTCAGGTGCAGCCCGTCGGCTTCATCGCGCAGACGAACGCAGATCTCGCTGGCCACCGGCGAGAACTTGATGGCATTGCTGACGAGGTTCCACACGACCTGCTGCAGCCGTGAGCCGTCGGCACGCACGGC
>NZ_JANOCG010000111.1:0-8756 GCF_031412075.1 Rhizobacter sp. | reverse complement strand
TTGATGCGCGCTGACGCGCGCTGCTGCAAAGCCCTGCGCTGCTCGACGACTCACCAAGGGGACCCAAGAGCAATACGGTCGTTGCTTCGCAACATCCCTGTCTACGCCTCGCTTCGCCTCGGCGCGGACGAAGTGATGCGCCTTGGCGCCGACGCGAAGCGAGGCCGGCTGGTGTTCGTCTCCCCCTTCGGACGAGCTGAGCAGCGCAGGGCTTTGCGGGGCGCGCGCAGCGCGCATCAACAACTGACTTCGGGCGGCTGTTTGAGCGCAGCGCCGGTACGGCGCGTAGCGAGTTCTGCCCGACCCGCAAAGACCGAGCAGCGCAAGGCAGCCCTCGCATCGCGAGGGCCGAGTCGGCAGGGTCGCTTTCTTTGCCCCCTTTCTTTGTCGACACAAAGAAAGGGGGTCGGCCGCCGGGCCGCACACCCGGCGCGGCCACACGCAGTGAACAAGAGCTATGACAAAGCGCCAGGCACCGCCTCTGGATTCCCGCCTCCGCGGGAATGACGAGAGTGCCCTCATACGCTCGCCTTGATGACTGCCGGCATTGGCTGAGCCACCACAACAGGCTTCGGCGCCCGCGCCACAAACAACTTGCCCCGCAGCGCCTCGCTCGCCAGGATCAAGAGAAACGCAAACCCCTGCAACACCATCACCGACGCATCCGGCACATCCATGCGCCGCTGCAACAAACTCCCCGCCGCACCAAACCCACCAAACAACACCGCCACAGGAACCACAGCCCACGGGTTGTGCCGCGCCACAAACGACACCAGGATGCCCGTGTAGCCCAGCCCCGCGATCAAGGACGCATTGGCATTGGTGTGCACCGCTGCCACTTCGATGCCGCCGGCCAGACCGGCGCAGGCCCCACCCACCGCACAAGCCACCACGATGATGCGCGGGCCGGGCAGCCCCACCAGCAAGGCCGCACGCGCATTGCCGCCCACGATGCGGGTGGCAAAGCCCGAGGTGGTGAAAAACAGCCACAGACCGAGCACCACGCACACCACCACGCCGAAGGCCAGGCCCCAAGGGATGTCGGTGCCGGCGATACCGCCGATGCGCAGGCCTTCGGCCAGGGTGTTGGTCGACGGTTTGTTCAAGCTCGCCGGGTCACGCATCGGGCCTTCGACCAGGTGCTTGAAGAGCGCAATCGCGGTGTAGGCCAGCAGCAGGCTGCTGATGGTTTCGTTCACACCACGCTGCTGGCGCAACACGCCGACCAGCGCGATCCACACCGCGCCGGTCGCGGCTGCGGCAAGCAGCAACAAGGCGGTGCCAAACGCGTTGGCTGGCGGGGTAAAGACATAGGGCAAAGCTGCGCAAGCCAAGCCACCCAACACCAGCGCGCCTTCGCCACCAATCACCACCAGCCCCGCACGCGCCGGGATGGCCACACACAGGGCGGTGAGCATCAGCGGCGCCGCACGCTGCAACGAGTTCTGCCAGGAGAACCAGTCACCGAAGGCGCCCTTGAAAAGCAGCGCCCAGGCTTCGAGCGGGTCCTTGCCGCCCGCCCAGATGAACCCGCCGAAGAGCAGCAAGGCGCCCAGCATCGCCATCACGGGCAAGGCGATGGCTTCGAGCGTGTCGGTGGTGCGGGTGGAAAGCGCCATGGCCGCCTCTCTTTCAAGCCTTGCCCACCACGCCTTCCACGAGGTAGTTCATGCCCTCGAGCACGATGTCGGTCTGCTTGAAGGCGGTGCCAGCGGGGATCACCACCTTGCCGGTGTTGTCCTTCAACGGGCCTTTGAAGATGTCGAACGTGCCGGCGATCATCGAAGCCTTCACGCTGTCGGCGTTCTTCTTGGCCGCATCGGTGACCATGCCGCCATAAGGCGAAGGTTTCACGAAACCTTCCTTCAGGCCACCGCGCACGAAGTTCGGGTGCGGCTTGCCGGTGCGGGCCGCGTCGATGATGGTCTTGTAGGCGGTGATCCAGTTCCACTCGGCGCCGGTGAGGTAGGCGTTGGGTGCGAGCTTGGCCTGGCTCGCGTGGTAACCGCAGACGAACTTGCCGCGCTTGGCGGCGGTTTCGACGATCACCTTCGGGCCGTCGACGTGCATCGTGAAGACGTCGATGCCCTGGTCGGCCAGGCTGTTGGTGGCTTCGGCTTCTTTGACCGGCATCGACCAGTCGCCGGTGAAGATCACGGTGGTGGTGATGTTCGGGTCGACCGAGCGTGCGCCCATGGTGAAGGCGTTGATGTTGCGCAGCACCTGCGGGATCGGCTTGGCCGCAATGAAGCCGATCTTCTTGCTCTTGCTCATGTGGCCCGCGACCACGCCGTTCAAGTACTGGCCTTCGTCGATGTAGCCGAAGAAGCTGCCGGTGTTCTTGGGGTGCTTGCCTTCGGTCCACATGCCACCGCAGTGGGCAAAACGCACGTTGGGATTTTTGCCTGCCACCGCCAGCATGTGCGGGTCGAAGTAGCCGAACGAGGTGGGGAACAAAAGCGTGGCGCCGTCTTGCGCGATCATGCCCTGCATGGTCTTTTGAACGCCCGTGGTCTCGGGCACGTTCTCTTCTTCCACCGCCTTGATGCCAGGCAGCTTCTTCACTTGAGCCACCGACTCGGCCTGCGCCTGGTTGTAGCCGTAGTCGTCGCGCGGGCCCACGTAGATGAAACCCACGGTGATGGGGGACTGCGCCTGCGCGAGGCCGCTCAGGCCGCCGAACGCCGCCGTCGCGCCCACCGCCCCTGCTCCCTTCAGAACATCGCGCCGCTTGAAATTTGCTTGTGTCATCTTTGCTCCTGTGAGTTGCCGCTGCGAGTGCTTCGCACGAGGCGTGCCCGCCGGGCATGCACCATCCGAAGGCTTAGGTCGAACACCTTCTTGTATACAAGCAATGGGCGTGCCAATGGGCTCCTCCGCGTGGGCGGGAGCGCACAGGGCGGCAGCTTGCTTACCGGGGAGCAGCCCGGTCCCGAGTGGACTGCGCTCGTCGCGCGGATCAGGTCACCGGGTTCGCGCCGTTTCGTCGCGCGAGCAGGTCGCCGATGCGGCTCACAAAGCCGTCGATCTCGATCGGCTTGGACAGAAAATCATCGAACCCGGCGTCGCGCACGCGCTGGATGTTGTCGGGCATCGCGTCGGCAGACAGAGCAACACAAATCAGTGCGCGGGTACGGGGGTTCGCCCGGAGCCGGGCCAGCACCTCGAACCCGCTGATGTCGGGCAGGTTCAAGTCAAGAAGCACCAGATCGGGCGGGTCGTTCTGCACCGCGGCCAGGCCATCGGCGCCACAGCGCGCCACGCGCAGACTGCCTCCTGGCATCGTCGCGAAAACCTGCTCCAGCAGCAGGGCGTTCGACGCGTCATCTTCGATGTAGACGACGCTGAAGGCGCCTCCCACCTCGACCCGGCGCGCCGCCAAGGCGGCGGGCAAGGGAGACGATTTCGCGTCGGCGGGCGCAGCCGCCAGATCGAGTGTGAAGACGCTGCCCACGCCGGGCTGGCTGCTGGCGCTCAGGCTGCCGCCCATCAACTGCGCCAGCCGCTCGGCAATCGCCAAACCGAGGCCGGTTCCTTCGATGCCCGAACTCTCTGCCCCCAGCCGGTTGAAAGGCTGGAACAAATTGGCCAGCTGGTCTGCGTTCAGGCCGGCGCCGCTGTCGTGCACGCTGACCCGCACCCGATCGCCCTGCGCGTGCGCTGTCAGGTGAACGTGGCCTTCGGGGCGGTTGTACTTGATGGCGTTGGACAGCAGGTTCAGCACGATCTCCTGCAGGCGCATCGGATCGGCCTGCACCACCAGCTTGGCGTCGGCCGCGATCTGGTTGAGCAGTTGGACATTGGCTCGCAGCGCCAGCGGGCCCACCACCGTGACGCAGGTGGCCACCAGGGCAGCCAGGCGCACCGGCACGACCGAGAGCGCGATGCGCCCGCCTTCGATGCGCGCCAGGTCAAGCGTCTCGTTGATCATTTCGAGCAAGTGCTCGCCTGCGCTGCGAATGTGCCGCACCCGCTCTGCCTGAGGCGGGCTGAGGGCTGCACGCGGGTCCATCTGCATCAACTGTGAAAACCCGAGGATGGCGTTCAGCGGCGTGCGCAGCTCATGGCTCATGCGGGCGAGGAAATCACTCTTGGCCTTGTTCGCTTGTTCGGCCGCCTCGCGCGCCCGCTGGTGCTGTTCGATCTCTTTCAGGGCGCTCACATCGACCAGCGTCGCCACATAGCTCATGACCCCGGCATGTTCATCCAACAGCGGCCGGCCCTCGGCGATGACGTGCACGATGCGCCCATCGCGATGCAGAAATCGAAACTCGTCGCGGTAGGTCACGCCCTGCCTCACGGCGTCGCGCAAGCCATGCGCAACCCGCTCGTGGTCTTGCGGGTGGACGGCGTCTACCCAGCCTTGACCGAGGCAATCCGCCAGCGGCAACCCGGTGATCTCGCCCGCACGCTCATTGACGTAGCTCATCGCCCCGGTGGCGTCGGCCGCGCCGATACCCACCGACGACAGCTCCGCCAGGGTGCGGAAGCGCTCCTCGCTGCTGCGCCATGATTCCTCGGCGACCTTGATGGCTGTGATGTCGGTGGCCGTTCCGACCACTTGCCGAACCGAGCCGTCCGGGTTGCGCGCAAAGACGGCGTCGCGGCTCTGGAACCACCGCCACCGCCCATCGGCGTGGCGCATGCGGTAGGTGAACTCAGCGACCGTCGCATCCGGCAGCGTCAACACGCGCGCCATGTGCGCACCGAACTGCGCCTGGTCATCGCTGTGCATGAAGCGCATCACCGGGTCGACGGGCCCCTCCTGTAGCTCGGCCTGGGTGTAGCCCAACGACGACACGACCTCGCGGTTGACGAACACGTTTCGCCGCTCATTGAAGTCGTACACATAAAGCACGCTGGGCATGATCTCGGTGATCTGCTCGGTGAAGCGCCGTGCCTCCAGCAAGGCTTTGCCCGTGCGTTGCTCGTCTTCCAGCACGCGGGTCAAGCTTTGGCGCGCCGCCTCGGCTTGTTCAAGCAAGCGATCCTTGTCTTGCTCGCTTTGTCGCAGCCTGCTGATCACCCGCTCGTAGTCCTGGCGCAGCAAGGCCTCGGAGAGCGTGCGCTGGCTGACCTCGGCGATGAGTTCGCGTGCGCGCCTGCGTAGTTCGAGCTGAGCGACCACCTGACGGCCCAGTACCAGCAAGCCCGTGGCCTGCGCCGCGGTCAATGTTCGCGGCACGAAATCAATCACATTCAAGGTTCCGAGCGCGCGGCCATCGGGCGTGGTCAAGGGCGTGCCGGCGTAAAAGCGCATGAACGGCGCCTGGGCGACCAGAGGGTTGTCGGCGAAACGCGCGTCTTGTGTGGCGTCTGGCACTTCGAACACATCGCGATGCTCCTGGATGGCGTGCGTGCAAAAGCTGTACTCGCGCGGAGCCTCGTTGGCGCCCAATCCAAAGTGCGACTTGAACCAGAGGCGGTTTTCGTCGACCAGGGAAATCAGAGAAATCGGTGACCCGGTGAGTTGCGCCGCCAGTCGCGTGATGTCGTCGTAGGACTCTTCAGGTTCGGTGTCGAGCACCACATACTGCTGCAACGCCTGGAGCCGCCGTGATTCGTCCGGCGAGAGCGAGGCGTTCATGGGGTGCCCGGCCAGGCGCCCCGGCGAAGGCAAGGGCGTTCGACAGGGCGGGCGTTCCGTCGGGCACTGGGTAGCATGCAAACTCCTGGGCGGGCGGTGAGCTCCCGATGCGACAAGCCGTCGCACCCGCTCACCAAGTCGGTGCGTCGAGATTACATCGCCCAAAAAACAAACCAATGAGCACCATCCCGACCCATCTCGAAGCGATCCGCCGCCAACAGCAACTGCGCATCGCCGCCAGCCCGATCCAGATCGAAGTGGGTAACGCGAGCGACGCCCCTCTGCCCCCCGACGAGCTGGCAGGCCTCACCGCCGATCACCCCGCCGTGCGTGCGACCCTGCTGAGCGGTCTCACCGCCATCGTCTACCAGCTGCGCGCACACGGGCGCGACTGGGCGGTGAAGTGCGCCCGCCCCGAGTGCCTGGTGAAAAACGTCGACGGCCAGACATCGTTCCTCAATGAGCTGCAACGCCGGACCGAGCTGGCGGCGTTGCGGGCGCTGCCGGGCGGCTCACGACGCTGGGCCGGCGTCGTTCCCACGGTGTATGCCTCACGACGCCACGGCGTGATCGTCTCGCCCTGGATCGACGGCAAACCGGTGCAAGCCTGGTCCGAGCGCAGCTTGTGCCAGCTGTTCTCGCAAGGCCGCGAGCTGGTGCGGGCTGGTTTCTTCGAGTGGGATTTTTGCCCCGGCAACGTGCTCGACGACGGCCACCAGGTGTGGCTGTTCGACTTCGGCTACATGTACCGCTTCGATCCGCTGCGGCACTTCAACAGCGCCGGCACCGGCACCAGCGTGCCGCAATGCCACCTGGCCGAACGCATCGAAACCCGTCATGTCTTCGGCTGGCTGCTGGAGGTGGAGCAGAACGAAGGCATCGAGGCGGCACTGCGCGCCTTCCGCCTGGAAAAAACCATCGCGCTCGACACCTATCTGCGACTGCGAACCGAACTGCAAACCGATGGCGCCAACGCCAGCGTGCTGGGCTGGCTCGGCGAGATCATCGAACGCTGGCGCGGCGCGCTGGCGGGCGACCTGCTTGGCCTCTATCTGCAGGAGGGTTGGCGCTCGCACACGCTCGACCTGGAAGACGATCTGCACGGGAAAACCTGCACGCCGGGCACACTGCGCCGCGCCGATTGGCTGCTGCGCGCCTTGCGCGATTCGTGGGGCAGCCTGGTGGAGCAGGCCGCCTTCAACGGCCACGATGCCGGCCGCACCGCCTCAGACCTGACGGCGCACTACACGCAGAAGCGGCTCCTGGCCGCCAGCCTGCAAGTGGCGCCCGCCCGGGCCTGAGCCTCACCAGTTGGCTTCACGCTCCGGCGTGGCGGAGATGCGGTGGATGGAGAGGTCGGCGCCTTCGAACTCTTCTTCCTGCGTGAGCCGCAGGCCAGTGGCCGCCTTGATCGCACCGTAGACCGCAAAGCCCGCGACCAGCGCCCAGGCCAAGCCCAACAGTGTGCCCAGCAGTTGCGCCGTGAAGCTCACGCCGCCGCGCCCACCCAGCTCGGTGAGGCCGAAGATGCCGCAGGCGAGGCCACCCCAGGCACCACACAGGCCGTGCAGCGGCCACACGCCGAGCACGTCGTCGATCTTCCATTTGTTTTGCGTGAGGGTGAACATGCCGACGAAGATGGCACCGGCGATGGCACCGGTCACCAACGCGCCGGCCGGGTGCATCACATCAGACCCCGCGCACACCGCCACCAGCCCGGCCAACGGGCCGTTGTAGGCAAATCCCGGGTCGTTGCGGCCCAGCGCCACGGCGGCCAGCGTGCCGCCGGCCATGGCCATCAGCGAGTTGACCGCCACCAGGCCCGAGACCTTGTCGATGGTCTGCGCGCTCATCACGTTGAAGCCGAACCAGCCCACCGCCAGCACCCAGGAGCCGAGCGCGAGAAACGGAATGCTCGATGGCGGGTGGGCCGAGATGGCACCGTCTTTCTTGTAGCGGTTGCTGCGCGCGCCCAGCAGCAGCACGGCCGGCAGCGCCAACCAGCCGCCGAGTGCGTGCACGACGATGGAGCCGGCAAAGTCGTGCAGCTCGGCGCCTGTTGTGGCCTTGATCCAGGCCTGCACGCCCCAGTTGCCGTTCCAGACCACGCCCTCGAACAGCGGATAGACCACGCCGACGATCACCGCGGTGGCCACCAGCTGCGGGTAGAAGCGCGCACGCTCGGCAATGCCGCCCGAGATGATGGCGGGGATGGCCGCCGCAAAGGTCAGCAGGAAGAAGAACTTGACCAGCTCGTAGCCGTTTTTTGCCGCCAGGGTTTCGGCCCCACTGAAAAACTGCACCCCGTAGGCCACGGTGTAGCCGATGAAAAAATAGACGACGGCCGACACGCTGAAATCGACCAGGATCTTCACCAGCGCATTGACCTGGTTCTTCTTGCGCACCGTGCCCAGCTCCAGAAAGGCAAAGCCGGCATGCATGGCGAGCACCATGATGGCGCCCAGCAGGATGAAGAGGGAATCGACGCCTTGTTTGAGTTGCTCCATGTTGTTCCTTGGTTGAGCACCCAGTGCGCACCGCCACGGAGCGCATTCACGTTCTAGGTGCTCAAAAGCACCACAAGAAAGCACGACTTGTGCCAGTTTGGGGCGAACCCAAGCCGCCCCAGGCGCACTGTTTAGGCGCGTTCTCAGGCCAAAACGCACGACGCCGGTGCGTCGCCAAGGTTCACATGGCTGCCAGTCGGTAGGTGTTGCGCCCGCCAGCCTTGGCTTCGTAAAGCGCCCGGTCGGCCGCTGCGAGCAAGGCGGCGGGCTGCACATGGCCTTGCGCGTGGAACGCAATGCCAATGCTGGTGCTGGCGTCCCACAGCCCTTCTTGCAGCTCGAAGCTGCGATTGATGGCGGCAATGATCTTGCGCGCGATGAACTGCGGCTCGGCCGGGGTGTGCAACTCTTCCAGGATCACCACGAACTCGTCGCCGGCCAGGCGGGCCACGGTGTCGGTTTCGCGCACGCAGCTCAGCAGGCGTTGGCCGAACAGCCGCAGCACCTCGTCGCCCGCGCCATGGCCGAGGCTGTCGTTGACGAGCTTGAACCGGTCGATGTTGAGAAAGAGCAAGGCGAGCGGCTTGCCGTTGCGGTGGCTGCGCGCCAGCGCCTGGGTGAGCTTCTCGTTGAAGCTCATCCGGTTAGGCAGGCCGGTGAGC
>NZ_JANOCG010000110.1:0-3637 GCF_031412075.1 Rhizobacter sp. | reverse complement strand
AGCTGCGCGCCGCGCTGGCCCGCCATGTGGGCTTGCCCGAAGGCTATGAGCTGATCCTGGGCAACGGCTCCGACGAAATCATCACCCTGCTCAGCATGGCTTGCGACACCCCTGGTGCCACCGTGCTGGCGCCGGTGCCCGGCTTCGTGATGTATGACGTGTCGGCCCGCCTGCAAGGCCTGCAATTCATCGGTGTGCCGCTCACGGCCGACTTCGAGCTGGACGAAGCCGCGATGCTGGCGGCGATGGTGCAGCACCAGCCGGCCGTCGTCTACATCGCCTACCCCAACAACCCGACGGCCAACCTGTTTGACGATGCGGTCATCGAGAGAATCATCCAGGCTGCGCCGGGCCTGGTGGTGATCGACGAGGCTTATCAGCCGTTTGCCTCGCGCAGCTACCTGGACCGGGTGACACGCCACGAGCACGTGCTGGTCATGCGCACGCTCAGCAAGTTTGGCCTGGCCGGTGTGCGTCTGGGTTACCTCTTGGGGCCGAAAGCGCTGGTGGACCAGATCGACAAAGTGCGCCCGCCCTACAACGTGAGCGTGCTCAACGCCGAGGCGGCGCTGTTTGCGCTGGAGCACCACGACGAGTTCGCCCGCCAGGCCGGCGTGTTGCGCAGCGAGCGCACCCGCCTCACCGCGGCGCTGGCGGCCATGCCCGGTGTGACACCCTATCCGAGCGAAGCCAACATGGTGCTCACCCGCGTGCCGGATGCTGCGGCGCTGTTCGACGCCCTCAAACGGCACAAGGTGCTGGTGAAGAACGTCTCCAAACTGCATCCCTTGCTGGCAAACTGCCTGCGTCTCACCGTGGGCACTCCCGAAGAGAATGATTTGATGATCGACGCATTGAAAGTGAGCCTGTCATGACCGACCGCAAGGCCGACGTCACCCGCAACACCAACGAAACGCAGATCCGCGTGGCCATCAACCTCGATGGCACCGGCGTGTCCAAGTTGGCCACCGGCATCGGCTTTTTCGATCACATGATTGACCAGATCGCCCGCCACGGCCTGATCGACATCGAGATCGACGCCAAGGGCGACCTGCACATCGACGGCCACCACACGGTCGAAGACGTCGGCATCACCCTCGGCCAGGCCATGGCGCAGGCAGTGGGCGACAAGAAGGGCCTGCGCCGCTACGGCCACTCTTATGTGCCGCTGGACGAAGCGCTGTCGCGTGTGGTGATCGACTTTTCGGGCCGGCCCGGCCTGCACATGCGCGTCGACTTCAAGAGCGGCATGATCGGTGCGCTCGACACCCAGCTCGTCTACGAGTTCTTCCAGGGCTTCAGCAACCACGCCGGCGTGACGCTGCACATCGACAACCTGCACGGCGACAACGCCCACCACCAGTGCGAAACCATCTTCAAGGCCTTTGCGCGGGCACTGCGCATGGCGCTGGAGATCGACCCGCGCGCCGCGGGTGTCATCCCTTCCACCAAAGGCAGCCTCTAGACATGGCCAAGACCGTCGCCGTCGTCGACTACGGCAGTGGCAACCTGCGTTCCGTTTCGCAGGCGGTGCTGCACGTGGCGCAGGGCAGCGGCTTCGAGGTGCTGGTCACCTCCAAGCCCGACGAGGTGTATGCCGCCGAGCGTGTGGTGCTGCCGGGGCAGGGGGCCTTGCCCGACTGCATGCGCGAGCTCAAGGAGTCGGGCCTGCAAGACGCTGTGCTCGACGCCGCCGCCCGCAAGCCGCTGATGGGCGTGTGCATCGGCATGCAGATGCTGCTCACCCGCAGCGAAGAAGGCCCGGCCGACGGGCTGAACCTCATCCCGGGTGAGGTGATTCGTTTCCAATTGCAAGGCCAACTGCAGCCCGATGGCAGCCGCTACAAGGTGCCGCAAATGGGTTGGAACCAGGTCATCCAGGCCCGTGCCCACCCGATCTGGGCCGGCGTGCCCGATGAGGCCTACTTTTATTTCGTGCACAGTTTTTATGCCCGGCCGTCCGACCCACACCACAGCGTGGGTGAAACGGACTACGGCAGCCGCTTTACCTGCGCGCTGGCACGCGATAACATTTTCGCCACCCAGTTCCACCCCGAGAAGAGCGCCGAGCATGGCCTTGCGCTCTACCGCAACTTCCTTCACTGGAATCCCTGATCCGCTCATCCAGCGTCATCTTCCTGCGAACTGTCTCGGGCGACACCTTTCCCCCCCCCGCAACTTCTGACTCGGCCATGCTGCTGATACCTGCGATTGACCTGAAAGACGGCCAGTGCGTGCGCCTGAAACAGGGCGACATGGCCGACTCCACCACGTTCGGTGAAGACCCCGCCGCGATGGCCCGAAGGTGGGTCGACGCCGGTGCGCGCCGCCTGCACCTGGTCGACTTGAACGGTGCCTTCGCGGGCAAGCCGGTCAACGAGGCTGCCATCAAGGCCATCCTGGCCGAGGTGGGGGAAGAGATCCCGGTGCAACTGGGGGGCGGCATCCGTGACCTCGACACCATCGAGCGCTACCTCGACGACGGCCTGAGCTTCATCATCGTCGGCACCGCCGCGGTCAAGAGCCCCGGCTTCCTCAAAGACGCCTGCACCGCCTTTGGGGGCCACATCATCGTGGGCCTCGACGCCAAAGACGGCAAGGTCGCAACAGACGGCTGGAGCAAGCTCACTGGCCATGAAGTGATCGACCTGGCCAAAAAGTTCGAAGACTACGGCGTCGAAGGTGTGATCTACACCGACATCGGCCGTGACGGCATGCTGAGCGGCATCAACATCGAAGCCACGGTGAAGCTCGCACAGGCGCTCTCGATCCCGGTGATCGCCTCGGGTGGCTTGTCCAACATGGCGGACATCGAGCGGCTGTGTGCGGTGCAGGGCGAGGGCGTGGAGGGTGTCATTTGCGGCCGTGCCATCTACACCGGCGCGCTGGACTTTGCGTTGGCCCAGAAGCGCGCTGACGAACTCAACGGCGTGGCCTAGCAGCGCCATGCTGGCCAAACGCATCATTCCCTGCCTGGACGTGACCGGGGGCCGGGTCGTCAAGGGTGTCAACTTCGTCGAGCTGCGCGATGCCGGTGATCCGGTGGAGATCGCCGCACGCTACAACGAACAGGGTGCCGACGAACTCACCTTCCTCGACATCACCGCCACCAGCGACGGCCGCGACCTGATCCTGCACATGATCGAAGCGGTGGCCTCGCAGGTGTTCATCCCGCTGACGGTCGGTGGCGGTGTGCGGGTCGTCGACGATGTGCGTCGCCTGCTCAACGCCGGTGCCGACAAGGTGAGCTTCAACTCGGCGGCCGTGGCCAACCCGCAGGTCATCCGTGATGCGTCGGCCAAATACGGCGCGCAGTGCATCGTGGTGGCCATCGATGCCAAAGGCCGCGCCGACGGCTCGGGCTGGGACGTCTACACCCATGGTGGCCGCAAGAACACCGGCATCGACGCCGTGGCCTGGGCACGGCAGATGGCCGAGTACGGCGCCGGCGAGATCTTGCTGACCAGCATGGACCGCGACGGCACCAAGATCGGCTTCAACCTGCCGCTCACCCGCGCGGTGAGCGACGCGGTCGACATCCCGGTGATTGCGTCGGGCGGTGTGGGCACGCTGGAGCACCTGGCCGAAGGCATCCAGCTGGGTGGCGCCGATGCGGTGCTGGCGGCCAGCATCTTTC
>NZ_JANOCG010000109.1:0-2189 GCF_031412075.1 Rhizobacter sp. | reverse complement strand
GGACCCGAACCCGACAACGCGGTCACGGCGTCAAGTTGCGCTTCGTGTTCGAGCCAGAGCAGCTGGCCGGTCGGCGCCAGCACGGTCTCGACCGCCGCGCGGTCGGCCGCGCTCACCGCCGCGCGCCCCACCAGGCCGGCGATGCCCTGGCCGATCAGCGCCGGCGTGTTGGGCATGGCGCGCACCACCCGTTCGCTCCCGCTGGCCCGCGCGATGGCTTCGCTGCGGATGCCGGCCATCACGCTGAGTTGCAGGGCGCCGCCGACGCTGCCCGCGCAGGCCGCCGCAGCCTCCGGGAAGCTCTGCGGCTTGACGGCCCAGACGACGATCTCGGCGCCGGCCAGCGACGCGTCGGCCGCTGGCAGCAGCGCCACGCCGGGGTGCGCCCCAGCGATCCGCTCGCGCTGCTCGGCCCACGGCTCGACGACGGTGATGGCCTCGGCCGACCAGCCGCTGCGCAACAGGCCGCCGAAGATCGCGCCGGCCATGTTGCCGCCACCGATGAAGGCCAATCGCGCATTCATGGGTTGCCTCAGCGCGAAGCCGCCGATGCCGGCGGCGGCACGGGCGCCGGTGCGGTCGGCACCGACACCCCCATGCCGATCGGGATGTCGGGGTTGATGGTGATCTTGTTGACGAAGTGCCGGGTCTCGCCGAAGCAGGTGCTCGGCAGGCCGACCTTCTCTTCGTAGTGCAGCGTCACGCGCTTGCCCATGGCCTGCTGGATCAGCGCGGCCGCGGCATCGTCGTGCACGGTGAAGAAGAACTTCTCGACCGAACTGCCGGGCAGCGACACCAGGGCCAGCTCACCCTCCCAGGTCTTGCAGACCCAGCCCTTGTGCGAGAACTTCTGCACCCAGCCGGCGCGCTCGCCGCTCGAGTAGCTCCACTTGAGCGCCAGCCAGGCATAGGCCGCCACCAAACCCAGCACCACCAGGAGAGTGATCAAGAGGCGCGTGATCCACATGGGCGGTGTCGGCAGTTGGCGAAGGCCCGCATCGTCGCACAGGTGCCGTACTCGGCCGGCGCGGCTACGATGTCGGTCACTCACGCGATGCCCAGGAACCCCCGATGAAACGCCGCCTTCTTTTGACGACGACTTTTGCGCTGGCCGCCGCCGTCACCTCCCTGGCCGCGACAGCCCAGGCCGCCGCTTCGACAGGCTCAGGACAGGCCTGGCCGAGTCGACCGGTGCGCGTGGTCGTGCCGGCACCGGCCGGCAGCTCGCTCGACCTGATCGTGCGCGCGATGAGCGAAAAGCTCGCGGCGCGCTGGGGCCAGCCGGTGGTCGTCGAGAACAAGCCCGGCGCCGGCGGCATGCTCGGCATGGACGTGGCGGCCAAGGCCACCGACGGGCACACGATGGCGATCGGCTTCAACGGCCCGGTGGCCTTCGCGCCTTTCCTGTACCGCAAGATGCCGTACGACCCGGCCAAGGACCTGCTGCCGGTGGTCATGACCACCTCGCAGGCCAACGTGCTGGCGGTCAACGCCGACAAGGTGCCGGCCAAGACGGTCGCCGAGTTCGTGGCCTGGGCCAAGGGCCAGGGCGGCAAGGTCAACTACGCGTCGCTCGGCAACGGCAGCTCGGCCCACCTGACGATGGAGCTGTTCCTGGCGGAAGCCGGCATCACCGCCACGCACATCCCGTTCAACGGCTCGCCGCCAGCGGCGATGGCGGTGGCGCAGGGCGAGGCCGATGCCACTTTCATGGTGGCGCCGGCGCTCTTGCCGCACGTGCGCAGCAACAAGGTGCGCATGCTCGCGGTGAGCAGCGCGCAGCGGCCGGAGGCCCAGAAAGACCTGCCGACGCTGGCCGACGCCGGCTACCGCAATGTCGAGTCGCTGGCCTGGAACGGCCTCTTCGTGCCGGCCGGCACGCCGGAAGCGGTGGTGGGCAAGGTCAATGCCGACGTCAACGAGATGCTGCGCGACCCGGCCGTCAAGGCAGCGCTGGATGCGCAAGGCCTGACGGTGGTGGGCGGCAGCGCGGCCGACTTCAAGCGCGTGCTCGAGGCTGAAGCCAAACGTTGGGGGCCGATCATCACGCGCATCGGCGTCAAGCTGGACTGACGCGGGGCTCCCCCGTTCGGGCTGAGCTTGTCGAAGCCTGCATTTCGGCAGGCACGACTCAACCATCAGCCGCCCGCTGCCGCTTGCGCCAGCGGTCGATGCGGCCCCGCGGCAGC
>NZ_JANOCG010000108.1:0-14238 GCF_031412075.1 Rhizobacter sp. | reverse complement strand
CTTCCCGTCCGCCGGCGAGCAGCTGCGCTACCACGTCACCGAGTACTACGCCCCGAAGAACTTCAACTTCTGGTATTTCTTTGGCTCGCTGGCGCTGCTGGTGCTGGTGATCCAGATCGTCACCGGCATTTTCCTGGTGATGCACTACAAGCCCGACGCGGCGCTGGCCTTCGCGTCGGTCGAGTACATCATGCGCGACGTGCCCTGGGGCTGGCTGGTGCGCTACATGCACTCCACTGGCGCCTCGGCGTTCTTCGTCGTGGTCTACCTGCACATGTTCCGCGGCAAGATCTACGGCAGCTACCGCAAGCCGCGCGAGCTGGTCTGGATCTTCGGTTGCGCCATCTTCCTGTGCCTGATGGCCGAAGCCTTCATGGGCTACCTGCTGCCCTGGGGCCAGATGTCGTACTGGGGCGCGCAGGTGATCGTGAACCTGTTCCAGGCCGTGCCTTTCATCGGCCCCGATCTGGCGCTGCTGATCCGCGGTGACTACGTGGTGTCCGATGCGACGCTGAACCGCTTCTTCAGCTTCCACGTGATCGCCGTGCCGCTGGTGCTGCTGGGCCTGGTGGTGGCGCACATCATTGCGCTGCACGAAGTGGGCTCAAACAACCCCGACGTCGTGGAAATCAAGGCCAAAAAAGACGCCAAGGGCGTCCCGCTCGACGGCATTCCTTTCCACCCGTACTACACCGTGCACGACATCTACGCGACCAGCGTGTTCCTGATGGTGTTCACCGCGATCGTCTTCTTCGCGCCGGAGTTTGGCGGCTACTTCCTTGAGTACAACAACTTCATCCCGGCCGACCCGCTGAAGACGCCTGCGCACATCGCCCCCGTCTGGTACTTCACGCCCTACTACTCGATGCTGCGCGCCACCACCTCGGAGATGGTCTACGTGCTCGTGGCCTTGTTGGGCCTGGGTGCAGTGCTCGCCATCGTCAAGGGTGGTCTCTCATCGATGGGCAAGCTCGCCATTGCCATTGGAGCGGTGGTCGGCGCCGCGCTGCTGCTGACCTTCGAGGCCAAGTTCTGGGGCGTGGTCGTGATGGGCGGCGCGGTCGTCATCATGTTCTTCCTGCCCTGGCTCGATCGCTCCGAGGCCAAGTCCATCCGCTACCGCCCTGACTGGCACAAGGTGATGTACGGCATCTTCGTGCTGGTGTTCGCTGTGCTGGGTTACCTGGGCGTGCAAGCACCGTCGCCGGTGGGTGAGCGTGTGTCGCAAGTCGGCACCTTGTTCTACTTCGGCTTCTTCTTGCTGATGCCCTGGTGGAGCCGCATCGGGCAGTCCAAGCCGGTGCCTGACCGCGTGACTTTCGCCGCCCACTGAAGAGCAAGCCGGAACTCCACACCATGAAGAAACTGATTTTCATTTTGCTGGTCTCGCTGGGCCTGAGTTCAGGCGCTGTCGCTGCGGGCGGAGGTATTGCCTGGGACAAGTTCCCGCAGGCCAAGGTCAACGACATGGCCGCGTTGCAGAACGGCGCCAAGCTGTTCGTCAACTACTGCCTGAACTGCCACGCTGCTTCGTACATGCGCTACAACCGCCTGCGCGACATCGGGCTGACCGAAGACCAGATCAAGAAGAACCTGATGTTTGCGACCGACAAGGTTGGCGAAACCATGAAGGTGACGATGAGCGACAAGCAGGCCAAGGAATGGTTCGGTGCCCTGCCGCCCGACCTGACCGTGATCGCCCGCTCGCGCGCGTCGTTCGGCCAGGGGTCGGGTGCCGACTACCTGTACACCTACCTTCGCAGCTATTACCGCGACGACGCCACGGCCACCGGCTGGAACAATCTCGCATTCCCGAATGTGGGCATGCCCCACGTCTTGTGGGAGTTGCAGGGCCAGCGCGCGGCCAAGTATGTTGACGAAAAAGATCCGCACCATGAAGGCAAGATGGTGCACCGCTTTGTCGGCTACGAGCAGCTGACCCCGGGCTCGATGAGCCAGCTTGACTATGACCAGGCCATCGGTGACCTGGTGGGCTTCCTTCAGTGGATGGGTGAGCCGGCTCAGAACAACCGAGTCAAGCTCGGTGTCTGGGTGCTTATCTTCCTGGCCTTCTTCACGCTCATCGCCTGGCGCTTGAACGCCGCCTTCTGGAAAGACGTGAAATAAGCGTTCGACCTGTGCCGCTGCCCGCGGCACCGATCGTTTGCGGAGTGGGATGCCCGCTTGGGCCCGCCCACTCCGTTTGTGTTTTGCAAGACCCCTAGCCTCAAGGAGCCGCCATCATGATGGTGCTTTACTCCGGAACGACCTGCCCCTATTCGCACCGTTGCCGTTTTGTCCTGTTTGAAAAAGGCATGGACTTCGAAATCCGCGATGTGGACTTGTTCGCCAAGCCCGAAGACATCGCGCTGATGAACCCGTACAACGAAGTGCCGATCCTGGTCGAACGCGACCTGATCCTGTACGAATCGCACATCATCAACGAGTACATCGACGAGCGCTTCCCGCACCCGCAGCTGATGCCCGGGGATCCGGTCGCCCGTGCGCGCGTGCGCCTGTTCCTGCTCAACTTCGAGAAGGAGCTGTTCGCCCACGTGAACATCCTCGAGTCGCGCGGCGGCAAGCCCACCGACAAGCAGCTGGAGAAGGCCCGCGCGCAAATTCGCGACCGCCTGACGCAGCTCGCGCCCATCTTCCTGAAGAACAAGTTCATGCTGGGCGACGACTTCTCGATGCTCGACGTGGCCATTGCCCCGCTGCTGTGGCGGCTCGACTACTACGGCATCGACATGTCGAAGAACGCCGTGCCGCTGCTCAAGTACGCCGAACGCATCTTCTCGCGCCCGGCCTACATCGAGGCGCTGACGCCGTCTGAAAAGGTGATGCGCAAGTAACTGCCATTCGGACAAGAAGCGGCATGAGCCTGATCCCGACATCGCCGGGCAACGCCGGGAGTTCCACCCGGCCTTACCTGATCCGCGCCCTGCACGACTGGTGCACCGACAACGGCTTCACGCCGTACCTGGCGGTGTATGTGGACGCCAGCGTGCAGGTGCCGATGGAGTACGTGAAGAACAATGAAATCGTTCTGAACGTCGGGTTCGAGGCCACGACCGCGCTGAAGCTGGGCAACGAGTTGATCGAGTTCAAGGCACGCTTTGGCGGCAGCTCGCGCGACATCACCGTGCCGGTGGACCACGTGATCGCCATCTACGCGCGTGAAAACGGGCAGGGCATGGCGTTTCCGGTGCCTACCGAAAGTGCGGCGGGCGCCGAGTCGCCTCTGCCGCCGCTTCCAACTGAAACACCCGATCGACCGACCCAGCCGGGTGGCCTGCGTCTGGCCACCGCGGACGACAACGCTTCTGGCACCGGCAAGGACGCTCACAACGATGGCGAGCCAGACCCGCCTGAGCCGCCGAGTGGTGGACGCCCTTCGCTCAAGCGCATCAAATAGAAAAACCGGTCGCGGCTAAAATCGCGTCCTTGGCCCTTGTAGCTCAGCTGGTAGAGCAGCGGTTTTGTAAACCGAAGGTCGCGGGTTCGATTCCTGCCGGGGGCACCACCCAACACTCACCCAAGGATTGCCGTACCACCCGGCGGCGCGTGCGCCAACCTTGATGCCGAGCTACTGATACGTCTCGTATCAGCTCGATTGAACCTTGATCCTGATTGCAGTAACCTGCCATCCCCGCTGCTTGAGTGCATCCTCGAGCCGAGGTTGAAGCTGGCGCAGCTTGGCTGCCACCAAGGCATTGGCCACCAGCAGCGACCACCCCTCGCCATCCACGGGGCCGGGAGTCACATGAGCGGCCAAAGCCGCCGGCAAGACAGGTCGAACAGCTTCAAAGCGCGCTTTGGATTCGCGCAGCAGTTGCTGTAGTCGTGCAAGCGGGAGGCTGCGATCGAGCGCCTCTTCGATGCGCAAAGCGTTGGGGGTGACCGGGGGTGGTTTCTGGTTCACCCGAAGGAGTTTAGCGATGCAAATCATGATCACTCACGGCAGCATGGCGCGCACCCGTGTGTTGCACTTCAATCGCCTGCAGTTGGCCGGCATCCTGGCGGGCCTGGTCATGGTGCTCTTGCTGCTGTCGGGCACCATCTATCACGTGATCTTTCTCAAAGCCGCCCGCGAAGGCTGGCCGGTGGTGAGCCAGATCGTGCGACTGGTGGTGCGCGACGAGTTTGCCCAGCGCGACCGTTTCATGCGCGAAAACCTCGACGCGATGGCGCAAAAGGTCGGCGAGATGCAGGCCAAGCTGATCAAGCTCGAAGCCATTGGTGAGCGGGTGTCGGGTCTGGCCGGCGTCAAGCCCGAAGAGCTCAAGCAGATCGCCCCGGCCTCGCTGCGTGGCGGGCAGGGCGGCCCTTTTGTGCCCGCGCGCAAGCCATCGCTCGACCAGCTCAACGGCATGGTCTCTTCGCTCGACGAGGCGACCGAGCAGAGCACCGACCTTTTCACGATGATCGAGTCGCGCCTGTTCGAAAACCGCTTGGCCGCTCTGATGGTGCCCAACAGCGCACCGATCAACGGTGCAGTGGGCTCGGGCTTTGGTTTTCGCACCGACCCGTTTTCGGGCCGTGCCGCCTTGCACACCGGGCTCGACTTTCCCGGGGACGTGGGCACGCCCATCATGGCGGCTGCGGGAGGCGTGGTGCGCTCAACCGATTTTCACGCGGCCTACGGCAACCTGCTCGAGATCGACCACGGCAACGGGCTGACAACCCGTTATGCCCACGCCTCCAAGATCCTGGTGAAAGCCGGCGATCTGGTGAAACGTGGGCAGGTGGTGGCGCAGGTCGGCACAACGGGCCGCTCGACCGGGCCGCATCTGCACTTCGAGGTGTCGGTGGAAGGGGTGTTGCAAAACCCGGCCAAGTTCCTCGCCGGCAAGGCGCCGGTGGGCGTGCGCACCGCCGTGGCCCCTGACGTGCGGGCCGGGCCTGCAGCAGCCGTCGGCCCCCCGCAGGGCCCCCGCTGACGCCCCGGGGGCGTCACAACCCCCGGTGTAAGATTCGAAGCTTTTTCCGCGGTAACAAGGGCTTTGCCTTGCAAAGGCACAACCCGGCCCCAGTTCCCACGGCACTGCCCGTTTCTCCGAAGTTTTCCAGAGTTCTCAGGCGACCGGCAGCGATGCCAGCCGCCTTGAATTTGCCCGCTGCTTTTCAGCCCCCCACATCTCCGACGCTGCATGTTGCCCAAGCTTCTCACCTCTATTTTCGGTAGCCGCAACGACCGCCTGCTCAAGCAGTACCGCGCGGTGGTGCAGCAGGTCAACGCACTGGAGTCGAAGTTCGAACAACTCGACGACACAGCGCTCAAGGCCAAGACGGAAGAATTCAAACAGCGCGTCGCCAAGGGCGAGTCGCTCGACGACCTGCTGCCCGAAGCCTTTGCGGTGGTGCGCGAAGGCAGCAAGCGTGCGCTCAAGATGCGCCACTTCGACGTGCAGCTGATCGGCGGCATGGCCTTGCACAACGGCAAGATCGGCGAAATGCGCACCGGCGAAGGCAAGACGCTGATGGCCACGTTGCCGGTCTACCTGAACGCGCTCACCGGCAAGGGTGTGCACGTGGTGACGGTCAACGATTACCTCGCCCGGCGCGACGCCGAGTGGATGGGCCAGCTCTACAACTTCCTCGGCCTGACGGTGGGCGTGAACCTGCCGCAGATGCCGCGTGAAGAAAAGCAGGCCGCCTACGCCGCCGACGTCACCTACGGCACCAACAACGAATACGGTTTCGACTACCTGCGCGACAACATGGTCCACGAGACGGCCGACCGCGTGCAGCGCGGCCTGCCGTATGCCATCGTCGACGAGGTCGACTCGATCCTGATCGATGAAGCCCGCACGCCACTGATCATCAGCGGCCAGGCCGAAGACCACACCGACATGTACGTGCGCATCAACGCCGTCGTGCCGCAACTCAAGAAGCAGATCGGCGAGCTCGACCTGCGCACCGGCGAGGGCGTGATCGACCCGGGCGACTTCACCGTCGACGAAAAGTCGCACCAGGTTTTCCTGACCGAAGACGGTCATGAAAACGCCGAGCGCATCTTGCGTGAAGCCGGCCTGCTGGTCGAAGGCGCGAGCCTGTACGACCCGCAGAACATCACGCTGATGCACCACGTCTACGCGGCCCTGCGTGCACGCCACCTCTACAACCGCGACCAGCATTACGTGGTGCAAGACGGCGAGATCATCATCGTCGACGAGTTCACCGGCCGCCTGATGACGGGCCGCCGCTGGTCCGATGGCCTGCACCAGGCTGTCGAGGCCAAGGAAGGTGTGCAGATCCAGAGCGAGAACCAGACGCTCGCCTCGATCACTTTCCAGAACTACTTCCGCATGTACGGCAAGCTGTCGGGCATGACCGGCACGGCCGACACCGAGGCCTATGAATTCCAGGAGATCTACGGTCTCGAGACCGTGGTCATTCCGCCGAACAAGCCGACCGACCGCAAAGACGAACTCGACCTGGTCTACAAGACCAACAAGGAGAAGTTCGACGCCGTCATCAACGACATCCGCGACTGCCACCAGCGTGGCCAGCCGGTGCTGGTGGGCACGACCTCGATCGAAAATTCCGAGCTGATCTCCGAGAAGCTCAAGGCCGCCAAGTTGCCGCATGCGGTGCTCAACGCCAAGCAGCACGCCAAGGAGGCCGAGATCGTGGCCCAGGCCGGCCGCCCGGGCGTCATCACCATCGCCACCAACATGGCCGGTCGCGGCACCGACATCGTGCTGGGTGGCAACGTCGAAAACCAGATCAAGGTGATCGAGGCTGACGATGCCATCGGCGAGGCCGAGAAGTTGCAGCGTGCGGACAAGCTCAAGAGCGAGTGGCAAGGCCTGCATGACCAGGTCAAAGCGGCCGGCGGCCTGCGCATCATCGCGACCGAGCGCCACGAGTCACGCCGCATCGACAACCAGCTGCGTGGCCGCTCCGGCCGCCAGGGCGACCCGGGCTCCTCGCGCTTCTACCTGTCGCTCGAAGACCCGCTGATGCGCATTTTTGCGGGCGACCGTGTGCGCGCCATCATGGACCGCCTGAAGATGCCCGAAGGCGAGGCCATCGAAGCCGGCATCGTCAGCCGCAGCATCGAAGGTGCGCAGCGCAAGGTTGAAGCGCGCAACTTCGACATGCGCAAGCAGCTGCTCGAATACGACGACGTCGCCAACGACCAGCGCAAGGTGATCTACCAACAGCGCAACGAGATCCTTGAGGCACAAAACCTCACCGCCCAGGTGACCAGCCTTCGCGAAAGCACGCTGACCGATGTGGTGCACACCTATGTGCCCGCCGACAGCGTGGAAGAGCAGTGGGACCTGGACTCGCTGGAGAAGACCCTGCGTGACGAGTGGCAGCTTGACCTGGCTGTGAAGACACACGTCGAAAAGAGCAGCGCCATCGCCGCCGAAGACATTGTCGAGATGGTGGTCAAGGCAGGCAACGACAGCTTCAACGAAAAGTTGGAGCGTGTGGGCGCGGAGCAGTTCATGCCCTTCGAGCGCATGATCCTGCTCCAGTCGATCGACCAGCACTGGCGTGACCACCTGGCCGCACTCGACTACCTGCGCCAGGGCATCCACCTGCGCGGCTATGCACAAAAGAACCCGAAGCAGGAGTACAAGCGCGAAGCCTTCGAGCTGTTCAGCCAGCTGCTGGACATCGTGAAGATGGACGTCACGCGTGTGCTGATGACGGTGCGCATCCAGACCCAGGAGCAGGTGGCCGAGGCCACCGAGGCGATCGAAGAGCGCGTCGAAGCCATCAGCAACCTGACCTACACCCACCCCAGCGAAGACGGCAGCGTGGTGCAGGAGACCGACGAATCGACCGTGGTCCCCAAGGTCGGCCGCAATGACCCGTGCCCTTGTGGCAGCGGCAAGAAATACAAGTTGTGCCACGGTAGATTGGCTTAGCCCCCCAGTCGCTTCGCTCCTGCCCCCAGGGGGCGCTGGCCGGCCCTTGGGGCGGCCCGGCGGGCGGCCAGGGCTCGGTCACGGGTCGCTTCGCTTCCTGTTGTGCTTTGACCAAACAATGTCCGTTCGGGCTGAGGTATCGAAGCCTTGTTCGGCCTGACCCCTGTGATTTTTGGAGTCACCATGCCTGTCAATCTCACTGCTCCTGATCCCAAAACCTTGTTCCCCGTCCCCGGTGTCCAGCTGGGCATCACGATGGCCGGTGTGCGCAAGGCCAACCGCCGCGACCTGACGGTCATCACCCTGGTTGAAGGTTCGCAGGTCGCGGGTGTGTTCACTGCCAACCGCTTTTGTGCCGCGCCGGTGCAGCTGTGCCGCAAACACCTGGCCGCCGCCATCGGGCCGCGTGCGCTGGTCATCAACACGGGCAACGCCAACGCCGGCACCGGTGAAGACGGCCTGATGCGTGCGTTCTCCACCTGCGTGTCGGTGGCGCAATTGCTCAACCTCTCGCCCGAGCAGGTGCTGCCGTTTTCCACCGGCGTCATCATGGAGCCGCTGCCCACCGACCGCATCGCTGCCGGGTTGCCTGCTGCCATTGCCGACCTGAAAGAAGCCAACTGGGGTGTGGCGGCCGAGGCCATCATGACCACCGACACCGTGGCCAAGGCGGCGTCGAAGCAGATCCAGATCGGCGGCAAGACGGTCACCATCACGGGCATCAGCAAGGGCGCCGGGATGATCCGGCCCAACATGGCGACCATGCTGAGCTTCCTGGCCACCGATGCCGTGATCGCGCCGCAGCTGATGCGGGCATTGACCACCGAAGCGGCCGACAAGTCGTTCAACCGCATCACCATCGATGGCGACACCTCGACCAACGACTCGTTCGTCGTGGTGGCACCGGCGTCGCCGGCCATGCGCCGATCACCCAGCTCGACTCGGGCGATGGCGCGCTGCTGCGCCAGGCCGTGATCGACGTCGCCACGCAGCTGGCCCAGGCCATCGTGCGCGATGGCGAAGGCGCCACCAAGTTCATCACCGTGCAGGTCGATGGCGGCAAGACCGAGGCCGAGTGCAAGCAGGTGGCTTACGCCATCGCCCACTCGCCGCTGGTGAAGACGGCATTCTTTGCAAGCGACCCCAACCTCGGCCGCATCCTGGCGGCGGTGGGTTACGCCGGCATCGCCGATCTCGACCAGACCTGCATCGAACTCTTTCTCGACGACGTGCACGTGGTCACCGATGGCGGGCGCAAGGCGAGCTATCAAGAAGCCGATGGCGCGCGGGTGATGAAGCAGGCCGAGATCACGGTGCGCATCGACCTGCGCCGTGGCCCGGCCACGGCCACGGTGTGGACCTGCGACTTCAGCGTCGACTACGTCAAGATCAACGCCGATTACCGCAGCTGAGCCAGGCTGCGCGCAGCAGCCAGCCGGCGGTGCCGGCGGCCAGCAGGTGCTTGAGGCTGTGGCCGCTGACCACGCCGAGCGTCTCCAGCACCTGATGGTCGGCGGCTTCCAGCGCCTTGGCGAGGCCATACAAGGCCAACGCTGTCCACCAGGCTGAAGCGGGCAGGGCGCGTGCCGATACCGGCTGCATGTTCATCAGCAGCGCCGCCGGTATCAACAGCATCGGCAGGAACTGCACGAAGACATAAGGCCGCAGGTCACCCAGGCCTTGTGCTTCACCCACTGCCCACCACACGACGGCCGACGAGCTGACGAACAAGGCCAGCACCAATGCTTTGGCATCCGCCCAGCGTGCGTCCACACGTTCGGCCAGGAAGGCGCAGAGCAGCGTGGCGCAGGCCCACGCGATGGGCAGTCGGTCGATCACGAGACCCGTGTTGTCCGGTTGCCAGTGATAGATCGACGAGCCGATCGCCGTGAGCGTGACGGCCGTGGCAAACAAGCGCCAGGCCCACATGCCGGCTTGACCGGAAAGACGCCAAAGCGCCCACACACCCATCACGGCAAACGGCAGGTTGCTCAGCACATTGGCAGCATGCGGCAGAAGACCCCAGGGCCGCGCGTCGGCGAACTGGTGGTAGCTGGCCCATTGGGTGATGGGCCCGTGCACACCGAGTCCCAGTACGGCCAGCGCGGCGATCAGCGCGAGCCAGCGCCCACGGTCTGCGTGGGGGGAGGTGAGGTGTGTGCTGCTGTCCATGGTGGCGTGTCGGTGTGAAGTGTGAAACGAACGAATAGCCATGGTGCGCATCGGCATCGGCCGGCGCAATGCAAAGCCGCGAAGTGCCCACTGCGAGCACGCGCGGTATCGCGACACGCCACCGCGCGCGAGCGGACTTCGGTTCTAGGGAGGCCACGCCCTTGGTGCTTGCCTCGCCCGACAGGCCGCTGGTAGCATGGCCGCTCGCCCTACCTGCATGACATGAATCACCTGACCCGCCCCTCGCATGACGCTGCTTTTGGCAGCGCTCCGGGCGCGGGTGTGCGTCGACGCGGCATTCAGCTGCCGTCGCCAACCCCATCGGTCACGCAGGCCTCCTGGGGCATTTAACTTCTCAGCTTCGCTTCCACCGAAGTTCCGCTGAGACCCTCAGCGGAAGAACGGGTTTGATGCGCTTCTTCTTTCGCTGATCCGGATCCACCGATCCACCAGGGTGCCACCCGCACCCGAGCGACAGACGAAAGAGGAGACGACACATGTTGAATCGGCTCATCGCACGATGGCGAGCCTGGACGCAGCGGCTGAGCCTGGCCCCCAACGACCTGCTGCGCGACGCGGTCTACCGGCGCCTGTGGACGTCCATCCTGATCAGCTCGTTTGGCGGGCAGGTGACCATGCTGGCCTTGCCACTCACCGCCGCGGTGCTGCTGAACGCCACGCCCACGCAGATGGGCTTGCTGACGGCCATGGAGATCGCGCCTTTCGTGCTGTTCTCCTTGCCTGCCGGTGTGTGGCTCGACCGTGTGCCCAAGCTGCCGGTCTACGTGGTGGGCGAGTGCCTGCTGGGAGTGGTGGTTGCTTGCGTGCCTTTCGCCTGGTGGATGGGCTGGTTGTCGATGGCTTTGCTCTATGTGGTGGGCTTCGTGATCGGCACCATCTACACCGTGGCCGGTTCGGCGGCGCAGATCGTGTTGACGCAAGTGGTGGCACGCGACCGCCTGGTCGAGGCGCATGCCAAGAACGCGCTCGCCACCTCGGGTGCCGAAGTGGCCGGCCCGGGTTTTGCCGGTGCCTTGATCAAGGTGGTCGGTGCACCGCTGGCCCTGCTGGTGGATGCCGTGCTGCTGGTGGTGTCGGCCGCGATTCTGCGCGGTGTGCATGTGCAGGAAGATCGGCGCTCGCTGCGTGGCGGCACCCATTTCTGGCGCGACCTGCGCACCGGCTTGCGCTTCGTGCTGGGCACGCCGCTGCTGGTGGCGCTGGCCGTGGTCGTCGGGGCCTGGCAGATGTGCCACCACGCCGCGCTGGTGGTGCAGATCTTGTTTGCCACTCGCACCCTCGGCTTGAACGAGCAGCAGGTGGGCCTGAGCTACATGGGCATGGGCCTGGGCACCATCATCGCCAGCGTGCTGGGCAACCGCATCAGCCGCCGTGTGGGCCCCGGCCCCAGCCTGGTGATCGGCACGGCGGTGTGCGGCGCGGGCTGGTTGCTGCTGGCCGTGGCGCCGGCCAATGCCTGGGGCGTGGCGGCGTTTGCCGTGATGTTGCTGCTGTTCAGCGCGGGTGCGGTGCTGGTGTTCATCAACTTTCTGGCCATGCGACAGGCGGTGACGCCGGCGCCGCTGCTGGGGCGCATGACGAGCGCGATGCGCTGGCTCAGCCTGTTGGCGGCGGGGCCGGGTGCGCTGCTGGGTGGCTGGTTGGGCGAACACATCGGGCTGCGAGCGGCGCTGGCGTTTTCGGGCGGCTCGGCCTTGCTGTTGGCCTTGCTGGCCTGGCGGCACCCTGCAATCCGCGGTGTGAAGGTGCTGCCCGAAGCCGAAGACGCCGACGAATGGCTGGGCGGCGAGGCCTCGGTGCGGCCGACCACGGTGATGGACGCTCAGACCTGAACGGTTGCGCCCGGCGAAAAACGATCCACCGCGTCGGTGATCAATCCGTCGATGCCGGCGTCGAACAGGCGCTGCGCTTCGGCGGGCTCGTTGACGGTGTAGCTCGCCACGCGCAGGCCGGCGGCGTGGGCTTGTGCGATCACGGGGGCGTCGAGCACGCGGCAGTTGGCGACGATGGCCACGCAGCCCAGGTTTTCCGCCTCGGCCAACCAGCCCTCACGCAAGCTGTCGAGCAGCAGCGCGCGTGGCAACGAAGGAACGGCAGCGCGGGCCGCGGCGAGTGCGTCGGGTTGGAAAGAGCTGAGCAGTGGCTTGAGCGACTCATCGGCCCACAGCGTGGCGGCGTGTTGCGCGACCACACGGCCGGTTTCTTCGTTGTGGCCCGGCGTCGGTTTGATCTCGATGTTGAGCGCGAAGCCGTTGCGGATGCAGTAACACGCGATGGTGTCGAGGCTGGGCAGCGGTTCACCCGCCAACGTGCGGCTGTGCCAGCCGCCAGCGTCCAGGCGTGACAACTCGCTCCACGGGCGTTCGCTCGCTACACCGGTCTCGGTCGTGGTGCGTTGCAGCGTGGCGTCGTGCAGCAAAAAAGGCACGCCATCGGCGCTCAACTTCACGTCGCACTCAAAGGCGCGGTAGCCGTGCCTGGCACCGAGGCGAAAAGCTGCCAGCGTGTTTTCAGGGGCGAGCTTGCCGGCGCCACGGTGGGCGATCCACAACGGGTAGGGCCAAGTTTTCATTCGACGCGCGTGCCGCTGGCCACATCGAACCAATGCAAGTGCTGCGCCGACAGCTGCAGCTGAACCGTGCTGCCCACCGCAGGCGGCGGCAACATGCCGTCCATGCGCAAGGTGAAGTCGTGGCTGCCCAGCTGGCCATGCACCAGGCGCTCGGCGCCAAGCATTTCGATCAGCTCCACCTTGAGAGGCCAGCCGCCCGAACCACCCGCCACCACGTGCTCGGGCCGCAGGCCCAAGGTCAAGTCGCCGTTGCGCGGCGCCGGGCCGGGCAGCGGTACGGTTTGCCCATCCAGCGTGAAGGTCGATCCTTCGGCGCGGCCGGTCAGAAGGTTCATCGGTGGTGAGCCGATGAAGCTCGCCACGAAGGTGGTGGCCGGCCGGGCGTACACCTCGTCGGGCGTGCCGAACTGCTCCATGCGCCCGGCGTTCATCACCATCATGCGTTGCGCCAGCGTCATCGCCTCGACCTGGTCGTGGGTGACGAAGAGCGAGGTGACACCCAGCTCGGCGTGCAGCTTGCGGATCTCGATGCGCGTTTGCGCGCGCAGCTTGGCGTCGAGGTTCGACAGCGGCTCGTCGAACAAAAACACCTGCGGTTGCCGCACGATGGCGCGGCCCATGGCCACCCGCTGGCGCTGGCCGCCCGACAGCTCGCGAGGCTTGCGCGCGAGATAGGGCGCGAGCTGCAAGATGCCGGCGGCCTTGTCGACCCGCGCCTTGATCTCTGACACCGGCACCTTGGCGATCTTGAGACCGTAGGCCATGTTGTCGAACACCGTCATGTGCGGGTAGAGCGCGTAGTTCTGGAACACCATCGCGATGTCACGCTCGGAGGGCTCGATGTCGTTGACCACGCGCGCGCCGATGGCGATCTCGCCGCCCGAGATTTCTTCCAGGCCGGCGACCATGCGCAAAAGCGTGCTCTTGCCGCAGCCCGAGGGGCCGACGATGACGATGAACTCGCCGTCGCTGATCTCGGCGTTGACGCCGTGGATCACTTGGTTGGCCTTCGGGCCGGCGCCGTAGCGCTTGATGACGTTGCGAAGTGAGATGGCTGCCATGTTCTATTTTTCCGTGTCCACCAGGCCCTTGACGAACCAGCGCTGCATCAGGATCACGACCAATGCGGGCGGGATCATCGCCAGCACCGCGGTGGCCATCACGATGTTCCAGTCGGTCGCCGCGTCGCCGCCGCTGATCATGCGTTTGATGCCGATCACCACCGGGTACATGCTTTCGTCGGTGGTCACCAGCAGCGGCCAGAGGTACTGGTTCCAGCCGTAGATGAACTGGATCACGAACAGCGCCGCGCAGCTGGTGGCCGAGAGTGGCAGCAAGATGTCTTTGAAAAAGCGCATCGGCCCCGCGCCGTCGATGCGTGCGGCTTCGGTCAACTCGTCGGGCACGGTCAGGAAAAACTGGCGGAACAGGAAGGTGGCGGTCGCCGAGGCGATCAGCGGCACCGTGAGGCCGGCATAGGTGTTGAGCATGCCCAGGTTGGCCACCACCGAGTAGGTCGGCCCGATGCGCACCTCCACCGGCAGCATCAGCGTGACGAAGATGGACCAGAACACGAACATGCGA
>NZ_JANOCG010000107.1:0-2087 GCF_031412075.1 Rhizobacter sp. | reverse complement strand
GCTGCACCGCCTGCTCGCCCCCGGGTGAGCGGATCGCTTCAGCCACTTTGCGGATGGCCTCGGCGGTGGCGTCGGCCACGGCCACGATGGCGGCGGCTTCGCCCTGGGCGTTGTTGATCTCGGCCTGGCGCTCGCCTTCGGACCGCGCAATCGAGGCTTCGCGCTCGCCGGTGGCGATGTTGATCTGTTCCTGCTTGCGGCCTTCGGACGCGGCGATCAGCGCGCGCTTCTCGCGCTCGGCGGTGATCTGCGCCTGCATCGAACGCAGGATCTCCTGCGGGGGCGTCAGGTCCTTGATTTCGTAGCGCAGCACTTTCACGCCCCAGTTGGCAGCCGCTTCGTCCAGCGCGCTCACCACCGAGGCATTGATCGCATCCCGTTCCTCGAATGTCTTGTCGAGCTCCATCTTGCCGATCACCGAGCGCAGCAGCGTCTGCGCCAACTGGGTGATGGCGAAGATGTAGTTGGAAGAGCCGTAGCTCGCGCGCATCGGGTCGGTGATCTGGAAGTAGATGATGCCGTCGACCTGCAGCTGCGTGTTGTCGCGCGTGATGCAGACCTGGCTCGGCACGTCGAGCGGCACTTCTTTCAGCGAGTGTTTGTAGGCCACACGCTCGATGAAGGGCACCACGAACTTGAGGCCCGGCGTGAGCGTGCGGTCGTACTTGCCGAGCCGCTCGACCACCCAGGCGTTTTGCTGGGGCACGATCTTGAAGGTCTGGAAGATGAAGATGGCGGCAATGACCGCCAGAACGAGTGCGATTTCCATGGAGCGAACCTTCAGTGAAGTGAAGAAAGAGGAGCGAGAACAAGCCAGTTGCCTTCGACGGCCTTGACCACGTGTTCGCCGGCCTGCAGAGTGGCGCCGGGTTGCAGCCGCGCCGTCCAGGTGGAGCCGCGGTAGGACACGCGGGCGGTGCGGTCGGTGGCCCAGGCCTCGACGTTCACACGCTCGCCGATGTCGAGGTTGACGTCGCGGTTTTCTGCCGACGGTGCCGAGCGCGGATTCTTCATGCGCTTCAAGTGCCAAAGAGCCGTGGCGCCACCACCCGCAAGAGCGGCGACGACGATCTGCAGGGTGATGGACAGACCCAGGTGGGCCGCCACGGCAGCACACGCCATACCCAACGCCAACATCAGCAGATAGAAGGTGCCGGTGGCCAGCTCCGCTGCCACGGCCACCCCCGCCAGCACCCACCAGAACGTTGCCTGCGAGAAGTCCATTCCGTGTCCTTGTTTGGCGTGAGCGGGCAGTGTATGCCGGTCATCGAACGGCTCTACACTTCGCGCTCTTTCGTTTTGCCGCCCCGGGGTTGCCATGCTGCGCTTTACTTTTCCCATCGTGATCATCGACGAGGACTACCGTTCCGAGAACACCTCGGGCCTGGGCATCCGCGCCCTGGCCGAGGCCATCGAGAAAGAGGGTTTCGAGGTACTGGGCGCCACCAGCTACGGCGACCTGTCGCAGTTTGCGCAGCAACAAAGCCGCGCCAGTGCGTTCATCCTGTCGATCGACGACAACGAGTTCACCGAAGGCCCCGACCTCGACCCCGCCGTGCTCAACCTGCGCAAGTTCATCCAGGAGATCCGTTTCAAGAATGCCGAGATCCCGATCTACCTCTACGGCGAGACGCGCACCTCGCAGCACCTGCCGAACGACGTGCTGCGCGAGCTGCACGGCTTCATCCACATGTTCGAAGACACGCCCGAGTTCGTGGCGCGCCACATCATTCGCGAGGCCAAGAGCTACCTCGACGGCCTCGCGCCGCCGTTCTTCCGTGCGCTGGTCGACTACGCACAAGACGGTTCGTACTCTTGGCACTGCCCGGGGCACTCGGGCGGGGTGGCTTTCCTGAAGAGCCCGGTGGGGCGCATGTTCCACCAGTTCTTCGGCGAAAACATGCTGCGTGCCGACGTGTGCAACAGCGTCGACGAACTCGGCCAGCTGCTCGACCACACCGGGCCGATCGCGGCCAGCGAGCGCAACGCGGCGCGCATCTTCAACGCCGACCACTGCTTCTTCGTGACCAACGGCACCAGCACCAGCAACAAGATGGTGTGGCACCACGCGGTGGCGCCGGGCGACG
>NZ_JANOCG010000106.1:0-1768 GCF_031412075.1 Rhizobacter sp. | reverse complement strand
TTCGACCCCACCTCGGGGCTGCTGGCGGGTGAAGGGCACATTCCCCTGGCGTGTTCGCCCGAGCCGTCTTCGGCGGCGCCGGTGAGTGGTGCGCTCGATGACTGCGAGACCGAGTTCGAACACCACATGAAGGTCTCGCGCGTATGGGAGTCGCCACGCGTCACGCTGCCTTATACCGACGATCAATGGTCGAGCATCGAAGCGCTGGGCCACAAGGTCGACGCCGACCTGCGCAAGCATGACGTGCGCCTCACACAAGGCGGTGAACCCACCTTCGTGTCGGTCGACGACCGCGACGGCGCCGAGTGGAACACCGAGGCCATGGGCCCCACCAAACGCCTCTTGAGTGCCGACCTGATGGACAAGCTGCGCGCCAAGTACGGCGATGGCGGCCTGCTGCACTACGGCCAGGGCAAGTGGTACCCGGGCGAGCAGTTGCCGCGCTGGTCGCTCAACCTCTTCTGGCGCAAGGACAAGGAGCCGATCTGGACGCACCCCGAGCTGTATGCCAGCGAGCACAAGGACTACCAGGTCACCGACATCGAGGCCCACAAGTTCCTGAGCGGTGTGGCCAAACGCCTCGCGCTCGACCCGAAGTACGTGTTCCCGGCGTACGAAGACGTCTGGTACTACCTGTGGCGCGAGCGCAAGCTGCCCACCAACGTCGAACCGTTCGACGCCAAGCTGGGCGACGAATTGGAGCGCGACCGCCTGCGCAAGATCTTCACCCAGGGCCTGGAAAAAGTGGTGGGCCATGTGCTGCCTGTCGCGCGCTTTGACGTAAAGAATGCCGGGCCGGTGGCGCGCTGGCAGACCGGTACATGGTTCCTGCGCAGCGAGCGGTGTTACCTGATCCCTGGCGACTCGGCCATGGGCTACCGCTTGCCACTGGATTCGCAACCCTGGGCCAAGGCCAGCGACCTGCCCTGGGTGCACCCACCCGACCAGACGCAGCCCTTTGTGCCGCTGCCCCCTTACCGGCGATTGCGTTACGCCACGGGCGGCTACGAGAGTGGCGTTGCAGCACCGCCCGACGTGGCCCCGTCGCCAGCCGGCTTTGGCGAGCGCTCGCGTGCCGCCTTGAACGGCGGTCACGGCGGCCCCGCCGTGGCCGCCAGCCTGAGCACGGCGCAGACCAAGGTGCCTGCTGCGGGCGAGTCGGCCGGCTGGGTCACCCGCACCGCCATGAGCGCCGAGCCGCGCAATGGCAGGCTCTACGTCTTCATGCCGCCGATGACGGCGCTGGAAGACTATCTCGAGCTGGTGGCGGCCTGCGAAGACACGGCCGCCGAAATGAAGCTGCCGGTGATTCTGGAAGGCTACGAGCCGCCGAAAGACCCGCGCCTGTCGACGCTGCGTGTCACGCCCGACCCCGGTGTGATCGAAGTCAACATCCACCCCGCGCACAGCTGGAAAGAACTGGTGGAGCAAACGACCCACCTCTACCAGGTCGCGCACGAAACACGTTTGTCGACCGAGAAGTTCATGGTCGATGGACGCCACACCGGCACCGGCGGCGGCAACCACTTCGTGCTCGGTGGTGCCACGGTGGCCGACTCACCCTTCCTGCGCCGGCCGGACCTGCTGGCCAGCATGGTGGGCTACTGGCATAACCACCCGGCGCTGAGTTATCTGTTCTCGGGCCTCTTCATCGGCCCGACCTGCCCGGCGCCGGGCGTCGACGACGCGCGCAACGACTCGGTGTACGAGATCGAGATTGCGTTCGCCGAGCTGCAACGCAAGACCGCCGAAGGCCCCAACGCCTGCC
>NZ_JANOCG010000105.1:0-6764 GCF_031412075.1 Rhizobacter sp. | reverse complement strand
GAAGTAGCGGTAAGGGTCGTCGATCTTCGTGCCGTGGTAGTTCTCGGTCACGTTGCGCACGGCGGCCGTGGGCAGGCTGGTCTGGGCCAGGCCAGCGACGGCGGTGGTGCCCAGCGCGAGGGCCACGGCGGCGCGGCGCAGTTGATAAAACGCGAGCTTCATGGTGTGAAGGTTCCTGAGATGAAGCCAGCCGCGCAAGGGTGGTTGCGCGGCCGGGTGGGGAGAGGCGTGGTTGCCGGTGGCGAAGTTAGCACGCCGCGCTCAGGGCTCGCCATCCCAATAATCGAGGGCATCTTTCAGAGGATGCATCTGGTCGAACCCATAAGGATCGCCGTCGCGCGTGGCCGAAGCGAGGTACTTGCCGGAGTCGGGGTACTCGACCACCTCGGGGCTGTCTTTGGTGCCGATCGACAGGTACTTGAGCGGTGCGGCCGAGGTGTTGATGATCTGGTGCGGGTAAGCGGGGCCGGGCGGAATGAACATCACGTCGCCCGTGCGGATGGGCAGCATCTCGCCAGCCACCCGCAGCGTGCCTTCACCTTCGAGCACGATGAACATCTCTTCTTGGGCGTAATGGAAGTGGTAGGGGCAGGCGCGCTTGCCGGGAGGAACGGTGTCGACACTCGCCCCGAGTTTCTGGGCAGCGGTGCCGGCCGCCAGGCGAGCGCCGGCCCACTCGTAGAGCGGCTCGCGCGTCTCGTGCTTGAGCGGCACCTCGTTGAAGTTGCGGATGAGCAGCTGGCGCAGGGTGTCGGCGCGGTCGGTCATTGGAGGGCCTCCTTGTGGGGGAGCTCAGCCTACCGCACGAGGGGCTCGCGTACCATGCCGCATTCGCCTCCGCCATGCCGCCTCTCACCTCTCCCGCTCTCGACTCGACCGACCCTCTGCACATCCTGCAGGAAGTGTTCGGCTACCCCGCCTTCCGCGGCGCGCAAGAAGCCATCATCGACCACGTGGTGGGCAACGGCGACGCGCTGGTGCTCATGCCCACCGGCGGCGGCAAGAGCCTGTGTTACCAGGTGCCGGCGATTGCGCGCCACCGCGCCGGCCACGGTGTGGCGGTGGTGGTAAGCCCGCTGATCGCGCTGATGCACGACCAGGTGGGCGCGCTCGAAGAAGCGGGCGTGCACGCTTCGTTTCTCAACTCCACCCTCACGCTGGAAGAGACGCAAAAGATCGAGCGCGAGATGATGAGCGGGCGCCTGGTGCTGCTCTACGCGGCGCCCGAGCGGGTGACCACGCCGCGCTTTCTGGCGCAGCTCGATTCGCTCAACGAGCGCGGCCTGCTGAGCCTGTTCGCCATCGACGAGGCGCACTGCGTGAGCCAGTGGGGCCACGACTTCCGTGAAGACTACCTGGCGCTCAACGTGCTGCACGAGCGTTACGCCAACGTGCCGCGCATCGCGCTCACCGCCACGGCCGACGACCTCACGCGGGCCGACATCATCGAGCGGCTTGCGCTTTCAGAAGCGCGCATCTTCATCAGCAGCTTCGACCGGCCGAACATCCGCTACGGCATCGTCGAAAAAGACAACGCACGTGCGCAACTGCTGCGTTTCATCAACGACGAACATGAAGGCGACGCCGGCATCGTGTATTGCCAGTCGCGCAAGAAGGTGGAAGAAACCGCCGACTGGCTGAAGAGCGAGGGCATCAACGCGCTGCCGTATCACGCCGGGCTTGACGCCGACGTGCGCCGCCGCCACCAAGACAGGTTTTTGCGCGAAGACAGCGTGGTGATGGTGGCCACCATCGCCTTCGGCATGGGCATCGACAAGCCCGACGTGCGCTTCGTGGCCCACCTCGATTTACCCAAGAACATCGAGAGTTATTACCAGGAGACCGGCCGCGCCGGCCGCGATGGTTTGCCCGCCGACGCCTGGATGGCCTACGGCCTGGCCGACGTGGTGAACCAGCGCCGCATGATCGACGACAGCACCGCGGGCGAAGAGTTCAAGCGCGGCCAGGTCGGCAAGCTCGAAGCGCTGTTGGCGCTGGCCGAGGCACACGACTGCCGGCGCGTGCGGCTGTTGTCGTACTTCGGTGAAGACAGCACGCCCTGTGGCAATTGCGACAACTGCCTCAACCCCCCGGCCACCTGGGACGCGACCGAAGCCGCACGCAAGGCGCTCAGCTGCATCTACCGCTTTCACCAGAACGGTGGCCAGCGGTTCGGTGCGGTGCACCTGATGGACGTGCTGCGCGGCAAGGCCACCGACAAGGTGTCGCAGTACCGGCACCAGTCGCTCTCCACCTTCGGCATCGGTGCTGACGTGAGCGAGGCGCAATGGCGTGCGGTGTTGCGACAGCTGATCGCGCTCGGGCATTTGCGCACCGAGGGTGAATACAACACGCTGGAACTCACGCCGAGCGCACGCGAGGTGCTACGCGGCGATGTGAGCCTGTTGCTGCGCGTGCCCAGCGACACACCCAAGCGGGGCAAGTCCAGCAAGACGGGCAAGGTCACGCGCGGCAAAGACAAGCCACCGCCCATCGCGCTCGACAATGAAGGCACCGAGCGTTTCACCGCTCTCAAGGCCTGGCGCGCAGAGGTGGCCAAGGAACATGGGCTGCCGGCCTACGTGATCTTTCACGACGCCACCCTGGCCGAGATGGCGCGGGCCAAGCCCGCCTCGCTCGACGAGATGTCGACCATCAGCGGCGTGGGCGCGAAGAAGCTCGAAGCCTATGGGCGCGAGATCCTGCGGGTGCTGGCGCTGGCGTAAGCTGAGGGTTCGTCTGCAGGAGACCGTCATGACGCCTTCAGCACTTCGCCACACCCTGCGCTGCGTCACCGTGGTGACTGCGGCCCTGTTGTCGGCCTGCGGCGGCAACAGCGAGAACGGCAGCGATACCCCACAAAACCCCGTCGGCTCGAACACCGCGCAATCGGTGAGCGCCAACACGCTGGTGCTCGGCCCGGACACGGTGAACGCCAATGCGGCCGTGCTGCGTACGGCACAGGCGGTGGTCGCCGGTGGTCAGGCCGCCACGACCATCGCCTGCAGTGGCGGTGGCACCGCACGCTTCACCGCCAGCGGCGGCAGCGGCCTGAGCCTGCTCAACGGCGTGCTCGATGCAGGCGAGCGCTACAGCATCTTGTTCGACAACTGCCGCGTGTCGGCCGGCGCCGAGAACTTGAGCGGCCTGATGAGCCTCGACGTGATCAGCGCCTCGGCCAACGAGATGACGGTGCAGACCCGCACCCAGGGCATCGTGGTCGAACGACCTCACCGCACGCTGACGCTGAATGGCAGCTCCACCCTCTCGCAATCGACCGTCACCAACGGCGCGACCGTCACCACGACCCACCGCTGGGTGTCACCCCAGATCGCACTGACCAGCCTGCACAACACCAACCTCAGCAGCCTCAGCTTCAGCCACGTCGACCTCACCACCACCAGCACCACCGTCAACGGCGTGCTGACGGGCAGCACCAGCAGCGGCACCCTCACGATCACGGTGGCTTGGCCGGGCAACAGCTGGTCGGCCACCATCGCCACCCAGGGCCCGGCTTCTTACGATGCGAACGGCGTGGCGACCCAAGGCAGCTGGTTGATGACGCTGCCGCACGACCGCATCGGCCTGGTGTTGACTGCGGGTCTCGCCACCGTGACGCTGGACAGCGGGGCCAACGGCAGCATCGACCACACCTTCTTCTTCGGCGTGCTGGCCTTGATGGCGGCTGCGGCTTAGACGGCGAAGCTGCGGTAGGTCGACATCAGCCGTGCGTAGGCCGAGGTCACCCGGTCGAAGCACTTCGGGTCGCGTTTGACGTGGGCGTCGTACATGAAGCCGGTGAGCAGCGAGAAGATTTCGAACACCAGTTGCTCGGGGTCGGTGTCGGGCCGAAGGTGACCGCGCTCGACCGCCTGCCTGGCGGTGCGCTCCAGGGTCTGGCGCCAGACCATCATGCCGTTGACCAGCCGCGAGCGCAGTGCGTCGGGGTGGGCATCGGGGTCGTTGTCGTAGGTGTTGACGGCGTAGTGCGAGGCGATCAGCGCGGTGAGCTCGTTGCCGTGGTGAACCCAGCGGTGCACGATGGCGTTGAGGCGCGGCAGGCCGGCCGGCTCCGACAAGGTGGGCATGAACACGGTGAGTGCAAAAACACGCTCGTATTCGTCGAGCACCAGGATTTGCAGGCTCTCCAGCGAGCCCACCCGCACAAACACACCGCTCTTGCTGATGCCTAATTTTTGGGCAATCGAATTCAAGGTGAGGTTCTGCAACCCCGTGTTGACGGCGATGTCCATGCCCGCCGCCACAATTGCCGCGAGCGTTTGCTCACTCTTCTCGCGCTTCCGAGCCATCCGTGTTCTCACGATTCAAACTGATTACCGAAAGCAAGTATACGGACGGGGATGCAGCAGGAATCCCCCCTGAAATGACGATGGGGCCTCGTGTCAAGTAGTGCCGTGAGTTATGCACAGGCTTGTGTGATCAAGGTGCAACAGGCGCTTCAGCCAAGGGAGTTCCGGTTCGAAAAGACATGTGAGCACTTGTTTTTGGTGAACCGCTATGAGCTACCCGACCCGCACCGCCCTTCTCGCCCTCGCCGTGATGGCCATGGCGCCGAACGCCCAGGCCGGCACGATCGGGTTGCACGTGGCCAGCCACCATGCGCCGGCCAAGAACTACAACAACTCCAACCCCGGCATCTACTACCGCAATGACGAAGGCTGGACGGCTGGCGCTTACCGAAACTCGCTTCGCAAAGACAGCGTGTACGCCGGCTACACCTGGAAGTTTGGCGCGCTCGACGTGACCACCGCCGGTGTCACCGGTTACTTCGACAAGGTGCAGCCGCTGCTCGTGCCATCGATCTCGCTGTTCACCTACCAGGGCATCACGCCGCGCATCGCCTACATCCCCCGCGTGGAAAAGAAGATCGGTGCGCACGTGCTGCACTTGATGATCGAGTACTGATCTCGGGCGGCCCCGCTCAGGGTGCAATGCTGATCGTCACCAGGTTGCTGTCGGTGGCATTGCCCGCGTTGTCGACCGCACGCGCGAACACGATGACCGAGCTGCGCCCGTCGGCGGGTACGAGCAGCTGTCAGTCGTAGGGCGAGGAGCCGTCGGTGCCCAGGCGCACGGCAGTGTTGCCGTCATAGCGGTAGAAGCTCACGTGGTCGATGCCGTTTTCATCGGCTGCGGCGGCGACCAGGCGCACGCTGTCGCCGGCAAAGGCCGACAGCGAAGATGCCGCCAGCTCCACCACCGGCGGCAGGTCGTCGTAGTCGTCGAACTCCAGGTAGATGCCACCGCCGCACGCAGCCAGCAGCACGCTGGCCAGCAGGGCCAGTGTGCGGTGGTGCCAACGCTGCAAGAAGCTCATGGAGGCATGCTACGCCCGGTGTCGCGGCACATCAACCGCGCTCAGCCTCGTTTGAGGCGCGCCAACTCGTCGCCCACCAGGCGCACGACCAGGCGGTCCAGCGTCTGCACCGAATACTGCTTCACGTCGTGCACGGTCTGCGAGCCGGGCCCGCTGGCGGGGTTGCTGGCATCGCGGTAGGTCAGGAAGACAAAACGGCCTGCGGTGTACTGCGCCATCTGGCGGTAGATGTATTCGCCCACCGGGTCGAGGCCACTCGCGCCGACGGCAAACAGCTTGATGCCTTTGGCCAAGGCGGCCTGCATGTCGCGGTCGTATTGTGGGCCGCCGTAGTCGAGGTGCGGCGCTGCATCGGCCACCAGCACCACCATGCGCGCGGCTTGTTGACGCCAGCTCAGGCTGTGCACCACTTCGTGCAGCGCTTCGTTCAGCGCTTCGGGTTTGTCGCCGCCACCATGCGCCTGCACGTTGGCCAGTTGTTGCTGGAAGGCGCCGAGGTCGTTGGTGAAATCGTGCGTGCGGGTCACGTAGGCGTCGCCTCGGTCGCGGTAGGCCACCAGGCCGTAGCAGATGTCGGGCTGGCCGGGCAGCTGTGCGATCTGCTGCGCCATGGCGCGCATGGAGTTCTTGAGCTTGGCGATCTCGTCGCCCATGGAGCCGGTGGCGTCGATCAGGAACACCAGGTCGAGCCGCACTGGCGTGTTGGCCACCGGGCCCAGGCGCACCTGCACCGCTTGCGATTGGCCGCGCAGCAGCATCGCGCGGCTTTGCAGGGTGCCCTTGCGCACCGCCACGCCGAGCGTGCGTTCGCTGATGTCGGGCGACATGAAGGCGCGCGGGTGCAGCCAGACACGGCCGGCGGTGTCGGTGCGGGCCCACATCAGCGGCTGAGCGACACCGGGGCGCTGCACCGCAACCTCGGCGTCGTGCACCGGGTGGCCTTCGGCGTCGGTCACTTCGAGCAGGTAACGCTCGCTGACGTCGCGCTCGCGCACCGGCAGCTGGCCGCTGCGCTGGCGGTAGGCGAGGTATTCGCCGAAGTCGGCGTTGTCATCGACCATGCCGGCCGTGACCGTGGTGTTCACCGGCCGGCGCTGCGCGGGCTGGGGTGGTTGCAGCCAGGGCGAGGGCGCGATCGAAGGAGCGGCATCGGCCGCGGCGCGCGACTCGGCCATTGGCGCTACCGACGCCGGTGCACCTGCGGACTCGCGGCGTTTGGCGAGCGCTGCGTCGTCGCGCGACGATTTCATCTCCCGCCCGTGAAGCCCACCCCAGCCAGTGCCTTGTTGCCCGCCTCCGCCTGGCGCTTCGCGCATGGCCGGAATGCGTTGGCAGTGAGCGGCCGAAGGGGCGCTGAAGGCGGGCGGCGTGAAGTCGACAGCCGTTGGCGGCGGCGAGTCTTGCCAGGCCGGCGGCCACATGTCGC
>NZ_JANOCG010000104.1:0-3353 GCF_031412075.1 Rhizobacter sp. | reverse complement strand
CCCAGCCGCCCCCGACAACGGCCACGCGCCGCGCTGGCCGCAACAACGGCCTCGCCAGTTGGTGCGCAACGCGATCCACAGCTTGCGCAGCGGCGTGAGCGAGATGCGTTGGTGCAGCACCTGGAAACCGCCGGCCTCGATTTCGCGCAACAGCGTGCGGTAGATGTTGGCCATCATCAGACCCGGCTTCTGCGCCTTGCGATCGGTATCGGGCAGCAGCGCCAGTGCTTCGTCATAGATGCGGTGGGCACGCTCGGCCTGGAACTTCATCAAGGCGGTGAAACGCTCGCTGTAGCCGCGGTTGAGCACCTCGTGCGCCTTGACGTCGAAGCGCTGCAACTCCGACACCGGCAGGTAGATGCGGCCACGGCGGGCGTCGTCGCCAACGTCGCGAATGATGTTGGTGAGCTGCATGGCCAGGCCCAGCTTGTGCGCGTACTGCACGGTGGACGGCGACGTGCGGCCGAAGATGGATGAGGCCACTTCGCCCACGACGCCGGCGACCAGGTGGCAGTAGCGCTCAAGGCCCGCGAAGTCGAGGTACCGGGTCTGATCAGGTCCATCTGGCATCCCTCGATGACGGCCATCAGGTGTTCGGCGCGGATGTCGAAGGCAGCCGCATGCGGCATCAGGGCCTTCATCGCCGGGTGGCTCGGCTGGCCCGCAAAACTCGTCGCAACCTCTTTGCGCCACCAGGCAAGTTTGGTGGCGGCAATGGCGGGGTCGTGCACTTCGTCGACCACGTCGTCGACCTCGCGGCAAAACGCATAAAACGCCGTGATCGCCGCACGCCGCGGCGGGGGTAGGAACAAGAAGGCGTAATAGAAGCTGGAGCCGCTGGCGGCGGCCTTCTCCTGCACGTATTGCTCGGGTGTCATGGCCGTGCCTCACGCAGTGAGCTGGAGGTGGGCGCTTTCATGCGCAGTGCGCGCCACAGCAGCAGCGGTGCGTCGTACCAGCGCAGCGTGGGCCGAGCGAGCAGGCTGCCGTGCTTGATGTGTTCGATCTTTTCAAGGATGCGCAAACCGCCTTGCACCACCAGGCGCAGCTCCCAGCCGGCGCGGCCGGGCAGGGCGTGCACGAGCGGGGCGCCGCTGTGCATCAGCGACTTGGCCCAGGCCACCATCTCGGCAACGAGTGCGCGCGTGCGGGTTGAGTCTTCGCGCGACAGCAACGCCGCCAGCGGCACTCCGAGGCGTGCGCAATCGGCGAGTGGAACGTAGGCGCGGCCACGCTGGGTGTCGACGCTCAGGTCTTGCCAGAAGTTGGCCAGTTGCAGCGCAGTGCAGATCTCGTCGGACTGACGCAGCTGCACGGCGCCTTGCACGCCATACAGATGCAGCAGCAATCGCCCGACCGGGTTGGCCGAGCGGCGGCAATAGGCCAGCAGCTCGGCGCGGTCGGTGTAGGTGCTCTGGTGAACGTCTTGCTCGAAGGCGCTGAGCAGGTCTTCGAGCAAGGTCAGGGGCAGGGCGTGGCGATCGATGGCTTGCTTCAGCGGGGTGAACACCTGCGGCCATTGGGTGCCGGGCGCCGCGCCCCCAGCGGCGGCATGCAGCTCGGCGCGGTAGGCGGCAAGCGCCGAGAGGCGCTGGGCGGGGAGGGCATCACCCTCGTCGGCAAGGTCGTCGGCGGTGCGTGCGAACCAGTAGATCGCGGCCACCGTGGGCCGCAGTGCGGGCGGGCACAGCACCGAGGCAACGGGGAAGTTTTCGTAGTGATTGACGCTCATGGGGCTCAGATTTGAGCGCGCATTGTCGCCGTGGAAGGTGGTGCGCAATGTGGCACGAAGCATGACCCCCGCGGTGTTTGACAGCGCCCAATCGGCCGAATACATTACTGACCAGTCAGTCAGTTATCGAGCCTGGTTTCCGATTGCTGCACCGCACATTGCCCGCTTCGTTCACGCTTTTGCCCAAGCTTTCGCCGAGGTTCCCATGCGTTTCACCCTGCTCATTTCACTGCTCAGCGCCGCCGTTTTGACCGCCTGCACGCAAGCTCAGCCGCCGGCCGCGCCCGTGCGCGCGGTGCGCACCCTGATCGTATCGGCCGACAGCGCCGGCGGCACCTACGAATACGCTGCCGAGGTGCGCGCCCGAACCGAATCTCGCCTCGGCTTCCGCGTGGGCGGCAAGGTCGTGCGCCGCAACGTCAACGTGGGCGACACGGTGAAAGCCGGCCAGGTGCTGGCCCAGCTCGACCCGCAAGACCTGAAGCTCGGTCAAGACGCTGCCCGCGCCGGCATGGTGGCGGCGCAGGCCAACTTCGATCAGGTCGCGGCTGACTTCAAGCGCTTCAAGGAGCTGCGCGATCAGGGTTTCATCAGCTCGGCCGAGCTGGAGCGGCGTGAAACCGCGCTCAAGTCTGCTCAGGCGCAGCTCGACCAGTCACGCGCCCAGTCCAGCGTGCAAGGCAACCAGGCGGGTTATGCCACGCTGGTGGCCGATGCAAGCGGTGTGATCACCGCTGTCGACGCCGAGCCCGGCATGGTGGTGGCAGCCGGTGCGCCGGTGGTGCGCCTGGCCCACGACGGCCCGCGCGACGTGGTGTTCAACGTGCCAGAAGACAAGGTGGGCCTCATCAAGGCGCTGGCCACCCAGCCCGGCCGGGTTTCGGCGCGGCTGTGGGGCGCCAGCCAGGAGACGCTGCCAGCGCGCATCCGTGAAGTCGCTGCTGCAGCCGACCCGGTGACACGCACCTTCGTCGTCAAGGCCGATCTCGGCCAGACGCCCGCCAACCTGGTGCGCCTGGGGCAAACCGCCACCATCGTCGCCGACATGCCCAAGGTGGCTGGCGTCAACAAGCTGCCCTTGTCGGCCTTGAGGGAAGAGCAGGGCCGCACCACCGTGTGGGTGGTCGACAAGGCGACGATGACCGTGGCCTCGCAAACCGTGCAGGTGGCCGGCGCCGAAGGCAACGAGGCCGTGGTGACGAGTGGCCTGAAGCCTGGCCAGCTGATCGTGACGGCGGGTGTGCACGTGCTTAACCCCGGTCAACAAGTGAAGCTCTACGTCGACCCTGCCGCACCGCCGGTGGCCGCCGCCAACGCCGGTACGCCGGTCACGGTGAAGTGAAGCACGCATCTCTGGGCATCACTTGAGCATCACATGAGCACCACACCCCCCGAGACAACGCCCGTGCGCGCCGCGCAGCGTTTCAACATCTCCCAATGGGCGCTGGAACACCCGGCCCTCACGCGCTACCTGCTGGTTGTGCTGCTGCTGCTGGGCCTGGCGGCCTACTTCCAGCTGGGGCAGGACGAAGACCCGCCGTTCACCTTCCGGGCCATGGTCGTGCAGGCGTTCTGGCCCGGCGCCACCGCGTTGCAGATGGCCGAGCAGGTCACCGACAAG
>NZ_JANOCG010000103.1:0-1858 GCF_031412075.1 Rhizobacter sp. | reverse complement strand
GCCCGACGAAAAATGGAACGAACGTTTCAATCCCGGCGGCCACGCTCACCAGTCGGGTTGGGGCGTGGTTTTTGCATTGATCCTGTCGCTGCTTTTCGGAGCCACAGTGCTCATGTCCACCATCGCCTTCAGCGGCCAGCGCTACTTCGAGTACCAAGTCGAAGAAGGCCGCAAGATCAGCCAGTGAGTCAGCCGGGTCAGGCGAAGACCGAGAAACTCACCCAGTAGAAGATGCCGGCGACCAAGGCAGAAGCGGGAATGGTGAAGACCCAGGCCCACACGATGTTGCCGGCCACGCCCCAGCGCACCGCGGAAGCGCGGCGTACCGAACCCACGCCGACGATGGCGCCGGTGATGGTGTGGGTGGTCGACACCGGCACGCCCATGGCGGTGGCCAGGAAAAGCGTCATCGCCCCGCCCGTCTCGGCGCAGAAGCCACCCACCGGCTTGAGCTTGGTGATCTTCTGCCCCATGGTCTTGACGATGCGCCAGCCGCCGAACATGGTCCCAAAGCCGATCGCGAGGTAGCAACTCCAGATGACCCAGGTGGGCGGCAGCTTGTCGCTGGCGGCGGTGTAGCCGGTGGCGATCAGCAGCATCCAGATGATGCCGATGGTCTTTTGTGCGTCATTGCCGCCATGGCCCAGGCTGTAGAGGCCGGCCGACACGAGTTGCAAGCGGCGGAACCAGTTGTCCACACGCAGCGGTGAGCTTCGCCGGCAGACCCACGCCACCGCCACCATCAGCAGCGAGCCCAACGTAAAGCCCAACAGCGGTGACACGAAGATGAAGGCCACCACCTTCAACACCCCACTGCCGAGCAGCGCGCCCACGCCGGCCTTGGCGATCACGGCGCCACAGATGCCGCCGATCAAGGCATGTGACGAGCTCGACGGGATGCCATACCACCAGGTGATCACGTTCCAGGCGATGGCGCCGATCAGCGCGCCGAACACCACGTGGTGATCGACCACGCCGGGCTCGACGATGCCCTTGCCCACCGTGGCCGCCACATTCAGGTGAAACACCATGATGGCCAACACGTTGAAGAAGGCCGCGAACAACACCGCCTGCTGCGGCTTGAGCACGCCGGTGGAAACCACGGTGGCAATGGAGTTGGCCGCGTCGTGGAAACCGTTCATGAAATCGAACGCGAGCGCCAGCACGACCAGCATCACCACCACCCAGAACGCAACCTGGATCGTTTGCATGCAAAAGCCCGCCCGCGATCAGGAGTTCTCGAGGACCACGCCCTCGATGAGATTGGCCACGTCTTCGCAACGGTCGGAGATGGATTCGAGCTGCTCGTAGATCGCCTTGAGCTTGATCAGCTCGCGCACGTCGGTCTCTTCGCGAAACAGCTTCGACATGGCCGCGCGCATCACACGGTCGGCGTCAGACTCGAGCTTGTCGATTTCTTCGCAGGTCTTGATGGCGGCTTCGGCCGCGTCGCTGTGGTTGATCTTGGGCAGCAGCGAGACGGCATGCTGCACCCGCTCGCAGCACTTTGCGCTCAGGTCGCCCAGGCGCAGCACCTCTTCGGTCATGGCGCGCACGTCGTAGAGCTGCATGGTCTCGGTGGCGTCTTGGAGCAGGTCGACGATGTCGTCCATGGCGTTGATCAGGCCGTGGATCTGCTCGCGGTCGATCGGCGTGATGAAGGTCTTGTGCAGCAGGCGGTTGACCTCGGCCGTCACCTTGTCAGCAGCGCGCTCGGCGGCCACCACCTCGTTGGCGTGTTTCTCGCGCAGTTCGAGATCGGCGTAGTTTTCGATCATCGCGATGAAGGCTCGGGCCCCTTCGACGATGTAAGCCGCATGCTGGTTGAAAAGCTCGAAAAAATTACCTTCTCGCGGCA
>NZ_JANOCG010000102.1:0-3174 GCF_031412075.1 Rhizobacter sp. | reverse complement strand
TCGTGAAGGCGCTCGTCGGGTCGCCGCTGGTCGATGGCGCCATGCTGCGCGGCGCCGGCCACTGCATGGACTTGCACCACGTTGGCCGTGCGTTGCAGCTGCAGCAGCTCGCATTTGCATTGCAGTGTGCAAGCGAGCACGAACCGGCCTGATCCATCGCGTGCTCACCGGTGTACGCTCGGCAGCGCCTCTGCGAGGCAGGAATGTCGACATGCCACTCACCCCCCAGGGCGTGGCCGAGCGAGACCACCGATCGGCCATCGCCGACAAAAAACGAAGCGAGACACGAGCGCGCATCTTGAGTGCCGCGCTCGCGCTGTGCGTGGGCCAGCGCGGCCACCTGCCCACGGTTGAAGACGTGGTCGCCCGTGCCAAGGTCTCGCGCGGCACCTTCTACAAGTATTTCGATTCGATCGAGGCGGCGCTCTCTGCGCTGGGCCATGACCTCACACGCCTGTCGTCGCTCGAAGGCGAGCGCTTTCGCGGTGTGTTCACCGACAAGTGGAAGAGCACCTCGGTGGCGCTGCGCACGCTGATGACCCGCGCGCTGCTCGACCCCACCTGGGCCGAGCTGGCCCTGCGCACCCGCGGCTGGGTGGGCGACGGCTTCTTCGAGAAGCTGGTGATGCAAGACCTGGCCGAAGGCCGCGCGAGCGGCGAATACCACGTGCGTGACGACCAGGTGGCCTTCGACTTCTTGTGCGGGCTGATCGAATCGTGTGCCGCCTCGCTCCACCGCGGCGTGCCCGACCCCGAGCACTACATCGACAGCGTGATCCACACCTGGCTGCAGGCACTGGGCATGGAGGCGCGCCACTGCGACGAGGCGGTGGGCATGTCGAAGCGCTTCCTGAGCGACTACGTCGCGGGCGAGCTACAGCCGTTCTTGAGGTCTGACGGGCCGCCCGCGTCTTGAGCCCGGTGCGATGCCACCACGGCATCGAAGCACCCGCTTCCTGATCTGTTGCGCAGGCGCAGGCCTGCTCAGCATGGGCCGCTGATCAAGAGCGACATTCGGCGGTGGCAGAAGGTGGTCGGCGACCACAAGATCACAGCGGATTGAGCGGCACCCCGACCGGCTCGTCGTCTTGGCACTGCGCGGCTGCTTTCGACCCCCAGGAGCCGGTGGCGGTCTTCTCAGCGAACAGCAGGTTTACCTGGGGATTCGCTGATCAAGTAGCCGCACAGCGGCTGCAGATCGAGAAGCTGTCGAGCAGCGAGAATTTGTGTTGATGTGAGGCTCCACGGGTAGAGCGCGGAGACGCCGGCCGGTGCGAGCAGGAAAACGGGCCAAGTCTTGGTTGAGATCATCTGCAACTCCCGACGGATCCACGCTCCGCGTCTCCGTCATCGGGGCCACCTCGGTGGCCGTCTGCCTTGTCGATGTTCATACGCTTTCCCCCCGACGCTGAACGGGTTGGGTCACGGTGATGACGGGCTGCAGTGGTCTGGGGAACGCAAGCCTGCGGACGACCCATTCACCCAGAGCGATGGTGAGCAGCCACGTGCCGACAACCGCGATGTCAGAGGCCAGCCCCATGGGCGGCTCTCCGGTGATCAGGTAAATGGGGAACATGACCAGCGCGACGGTTCCCGATCCCATGCCGATGGCATAGGCGCGGATCATCCAGGCCCGGTGTCGAAGCATGTCGTGCGCCCGTGCCGCCGCCACCCCCAGCACGAGCGCTGCGATCAGCGCCAGGCCAAAGACCCCGCGTGCGGCATCCAGAAGCCCGGTTGTGATGCTCTCGACCTGCAGCAGCAGCCCCAGCCCCGACAGCGCCAACCCCGCTCCCGCAAGCACAAAGACGCGCCCGGCCAGGCGGTGCAGAGTCCCGAATCGGTGGCGTTGGGCGCGGGCAAACTGCAGCGGCCCGAGTACACCGAAGAGCACGCCGCCGAGCGAATGGAGGAAAAATGCGACAGGAACGGAGGCCAGCCGCAGGCTGTCTTCGGGCAATGCGCCAAGCGGGATCTGCACCACGCGGACAGCGGCCATCATCACCGGGATGAAGGTGCAAAAGGCCAGGGCCAGAACAAGCGGAATCGGTCGGGTGAGGGTGTGGATCATGGCAACTTCACTTCTGGGACGACCCCGCGCCGGACGCGATGCGGGCCAGCAGTTTCCGCCTGCGCAGATCGAGCGCGCCGAGGCGCGCTGCGTCCGCGGACGCCTCAGAACTCATAGGCCATCCCCAGCGCCACGAATCCTCCAAAGCGACGATCGTCGTCGGACGTCCCTGCCGTCCCGAGACGACCGACAAGCGGACTCTTCGCGGGAACATCTCCGAGATGGGAGATTGCGAGATTGGCCTGCAACTTCCACTTCGGCGCAACGGCGTACTCTGCACCGACACTCACTTCGACCTTGCGCAACCCCGATTTCGGCGTGTACACGGAGAACGACGTGGCCTGCGCCTGGGCTGGCGTCACGCCGAAGTAGGTCTGCATGTAGTCGCTATTGGCCCACGTCGCGCCGGCGGCAAAACGAAGGCCGAGGCGGTCGGACAACGACCACGGCATCTCGACGGTCATGTCCACCTGCGTGCCCTTGTGGCCGCGCTCGCTCAGCGACTGGCGCGCGACCAGCGTCACCGGTCCGTAGCCGATCCCCACGCCGGCCTCGGTGCTGGCCTTCACGTTGCCCATGCCGGCCAGGCGCTTGTCGCCAGGGGTCGGGTCCAGTGTCGATGTGTCCTTGTCCTTGCGGCCGGGGTCGAACTGCGCGACCAGGCTGAACCTGAACTGACCTGCTTCGATAGCGTTCCAGAACAATCCACGCTGACCGAACTCGACGCTACCCCACTCGCGACTGCGGTAGCTGAGCGTCAGGTCCGGGCCCGCCAGCGTGCGGGTGTTGGGGCTACCTTCATAGGTCGGCATGCTCACCACGTTCAGGCCAATGCGGCCGCTGAGCCCATAGGCCGGCTCTTGGGAAACCGACTGCGCCTGCACGGGCGGGCACAGCGCGAGGGAGGTGGCAGCGAGTCCTGCCTGCACGATCAGGGAGAAGACGGGTACTTGAGCAAGGCTGGGCAAGGCTGGGAAGTTCGGCATGTGAGGCTGATGTGTCAAAGGATTGGAAGAAGGGCAGGCTTGCGAAATCGGCAGGGCGAACGAAGCCCGACCCGGGTCTGAACCAGGGTCTGGTGTGAGCTGGAAAACTCAGGCCGG
>NZ_JANOCG010000101.1:0-8364 GCF_031412075.1 Rhizobacter sp. | reverse complement strand
CAGCCAGAAGCTGAAGTACCACGTGCAGACGTCGGGGCGCAGCCTGCATGCGCAGGAAATCCAGTTCAACGACATCCGCACCACGCTGCAGGCGCTGATCGCGATCTACGACAACTGCAACTCGCTGCACACCAATGCCTTTGACGAGGCGATCACCACGCCGACCGAAGACAGCGTGCGCCGGGCCATGGCCATCCAGCTGATCATCAACCGCGAGTGGGGCCTGGCGAAGAACGAGAACCCGAGCCAGGGCGCCTTCATCATCGACGAGCTCACCGAGCTGGTGGAAGAAGCGGTGCTGGCGGAATTCGAGCGCATCGCCGAGCGCGGCGGCGTGCTCGGCGCGATGGAGACGGGCTACCAGCGCGGCCGCATCCAGGACGAGTCGATGCACTACGAGATGCTCAAGCACACTGGCGAGTACCCCATCATTGGCGTCAACACCTTCCGCAACCCGCACGGTGACCCGGTGCCCGACCACATCGAGCTGGCGCGCTCGACCGATGCTGAAAAGCAGTCGCAACTCACGCGCCTGGCTGCGTTCCACGCGGAGCATGCGCACGAGTCACCCGCCCTGCTGCAACGCCTGCAGCAAGCCGTGATCGACAACCGCAATGTGTTCGAGGTGCTGATGGACGCTGTGCGCGTGTGCTCGCTCGGGCAGATCACGAATGCGCTGTTCGAGGTGGGTGGGCAGTACCGGCGAAGCATGTAGGGATCGGAGCGGCGCGGAAAACGCGCAAAATCCGGCCCCATGAAGCCGCCGTCAGACACCTCACCCGCCCTGGCCCAGGCGCGCCGTGCGTGGAAGTTGCTCTACCGCGACTCCCAGCGCTGCATCGCGCTGGCCGATCAGGCGCTGGCACGCGCCCGGGAAAGCAGCGACACGGCCGCCGAGGGTTGGGCACGCCTGGTGCGCGGCTTCCACTTCATGTGGTACTCGACCCCGCAGACTTCGGCCCACGAGCTGTCATTGGCACAGGGCTGCTTCGCCACCACGCAGGACCGTGCCGGCCACCTGCTGGCTGAGGTGGGCATTGCGCGTTGCCTCTGGCGCGAGGCGAAATTCCGCGAATCACTGGAGCGCGTGCTGCCGCTGCGCGGCGAGGGCCTGAGCGTCCTCAAGCGCGACGAGCTGGGCATGCTGCTCAACGTGATCGCCGGCTGCTACTCGTCGCTGGGTGTATCGGAGCAGGCCTTTGCCTACATGTACCAGGCGCTGCATGAGGCGCGGCCCGTGCGAGGCAACGGCTTCGAGGTGGTGCTGTACTGCAACCTGGCGCACGAGCTGATCCAGCTCGGTGAGCACCAGCAGGCGCTGAGCTACATCGAGGAAGGCATTGCACGCGGCTCGCAACTGAACAACGCGCGCCTGATGAGCGTGCTGCTGATCAACCGCGTGCATTGCCTGACCGACCTCGGCCGTGCCCAGGAGGCGCTGCCAGACATCCATCGCCTCTTGCAGCTGCCGGCCGACGAGAGCGGGCGCGGCAGCACCAACGCCAACTTCGAGAGCATGGGGCTGGCGGCCTTGCGCGCGGGCGACCTGGCGCTCGGCCGACGGCTGGTCGAGCGCGCCCGCGACGAAGACCATGGCGTGATGGTTCCCGACGAGCGCATCACCCTGGTGGTGGCCACCGCCGAGATCCTGCGCGCAGACCAGCAGCTGCCCGAGGCCGCAGCGCTGCTGACGCAAGCTCAACCGACCCTTCTGGACGCCGAGCAGGACGGCTTGAGCCTGCGTGTGCACTGCCTGTTCCACCACGCCCTGGCCGACATGCAGGAGCACCTGGGAAACACCGCTGATGCGCTGGCCGCCCTGCGAGCCTGGCAGCGCTGCCAGCTCGAGCGTGGCAACCAGGCGTCTCGCGCACGCTACCAGGCTGCGTCACTGCAGACCGAGCTGCGCCGCCTGCAACACAACCTGGACGAGATCGAAGCCCGCCGTCGCTCCACCGAGCGCGCCCGTGCCGAGCTGGAGGCCATCAACCAACAGCTGTCGCAAAAGATCGACGAAGTGCAGGCGCTGCAGACCGAGCTGGAGAAACAGGCCACGCGCGACTTCCTCACCGGCCTGTTCAACCGCCGCCACCTCAACGACGTGCTGCCGCAGATGCTGGCGCAGGCGCGGCGCGAGCAGCAGCCGCTGGCGGTGGCGATCATCGACCTCGACCATTTCAAGGCCGTCAACGACCGCCACGGCCACGTGGCCGGTGACACGCTGCTGGCCTCGTTCGGCTCGCTGCTGAACGAAAACACGCGCCAAAGCGACCTGGCGTTCCGCTTCGGCGGCGAAGAGTTCTGCCTGCTGATGCCGGGCAGCGGCGCCTACGAGGCGCAGCGCAAGGTGCTCGGCCTGCTGCAGGCATGGCGGCGCAAGGGCTTCCATTTCGAAACCGGCTCGCTCACGGCCAACACCTTTTCTGCCGGCGTGGCCGACTCCGCCACCACCCTGCAGGAGCGCGAGTCGATGGAAAACCTGCTCAAGGCCGCCGACGACCGCTTGCTGGTGGCCAAGCGCAACGGGCGCAACCAGGTGCTGTGGGCCGACGCGCCCGCGGCCGAGTTCGAACGCTCCTAGTTCGAGCCGCTGCCGGCAGCGTTTGCTGCCTTGCACAAGAGCCTCACAAGAGGCCCGCGAGAGACAATATTTCGCACAGTCGTCTCTTTAATCCATCAGATTCTGGTTTAACTGGCGTTTTCCCTCATCGTTTTGTCATCTCCATGCTTAATATTTGCACGGCTGTGCGTTTGTGCAGCATGTCAATCCAATCAGGAGAGAACCCATGATCAAACGAAGAGACCTGCTGGCCACAGGCGTGGCCGGCGGTACCGCGCTGGCGCTGGGAGGCTTTGGCCAGGGCGAAGCGCAAGCGCAGGTCGTGCCGCCCGTCTCGGCACTCGATGCGGCCTCGCTGGCCATCGTGCGCGTGTGGGTGCCGGTCATTCTGGGCAACAGCGTGTTGCCCACCGATGCCACCGCCCGCCAGGCCTCGATCAACCTGACCGCCCAGCGCGCCGGTGAGATCGTCAGCAACTACCCGCCAATCAACCAGGCCGGCATCGTGGGCCTGTTCAATGCCCTCAAGGCCGGCCCGACGATGTTCAACCCCGCCTTCCCCGCCACCTGGGAAGCCATGCCGCCGACGCTTCTGGCCGCCCTGCTCGACGGCCTGCGCGTGAGCCAGGTTGCCAGCCAGCGCTCGATCTTCAGCGCGTTCATGGGCCTGATCCCCAACGCGTTCTATTCGAATCCGACCCACTGGCCAGGCATCGGCTACGCCGGCCCGCCGACGTTCGCTTAAAGAGGCAGATCACCCATGGCAACCATTCCCCAAATCATCCCCAAGCCGACCCGGAAACCGATCGACCCCTGGGTCGTCGGCAAGCGCGCCGGCTGGAAAGTCATCGACGCCTCCGCCCTGACCGCTGACCGGACCGTCACCTTCGACGTCGCCATCATCGGCACCGGCGCAGGCGGCGGCATCACTGCCGAGATGCTGGCGGCAGCCGGCCTCAGGGTGGTGATGATCGAAGAAGGCCCGCTGAAGTCGTCGAGCGACTTCAACATGAAAGAGTCCGAGGCCTACCCGCAGATGTACCAGGAGAACCTGGCACGTCGCACGCTGGACGGCGGCGTCGGCATCCTGCAAGGGCGCACTGTCGGTGGCGGCACCACCGTGAACTGGGCCACCAGCTTCCGCACGTCGCCACCGGTGCTCGAGCACTGGCAGCGCATGTATGGCCTGAACGAGTACACCCAGGCCAAGATGGCCCCTTGGTTCGCCGCCGTTGAAAAGCGCCTGAGCATCCGGCCCTGGGGCGGTGAGATCAATGGCAACAACGCCATCCTGTCGACGGGCCTGTCGCGGCTGGGACTGAGCTGGAACACCATCTCGCCCAACGTCAAGGGCTGCGCGGCGCTCGGCTACTGCGGCCTGGGTTGCCCGATCAACGCCAAGATGTCGATGCTGGTCACCACCCTGCCCGTCGCGCTGACGCTGGGGGCCACCCTCTACACCCGCCTGCGTGCACAGACCTACACCTTCAACACCGCCAAGACCGCCATCACGGGGATCGTCTGCGACGCGCTGGACCCGTCGGGCCTCAAGCCCAGCGGGCGCAAGGTCACGATCAAGGCCACGCACTACGTGCAGGCCACCAGCGCCATCAACGGCCCTGCGCTGCTGATGCGCTCGGGCGCACCCGACCCGCACGGCACGCTGGGCAAGCGCACCTTCCTGCACCCGAGCGCGTCGGTCGGTGGCCTGTACGAGCGTGACATCGCCGCGCACGCCGGCCTGCCGCAGTCGATCTACTCCGACCACTATCTGGACAACGTGCCGCTCACCGGCACGCCGGGCTGGAAGCTGGAAGTGGCTCCGCTGCACCCGGTGCTGGTGGCCGGTGGGCCGACCTACTTCGGCGAGCAGCACGCCACGCTCATGAAGAATTTCAACAAGTACGGCGTGACGATCTCGTTCGTACGCGACGGCTTCAATGCGGACAGCGTGGGCGGTACCGTGCAGCTGCGCGCCGATGGTTCGCCGGGTCTGGACTACCCGCTCAGCGCCTCGGTGCTGGAGTCGATCCGCCAGTCGATCAAGTCGCAGGGTGCGGTGCACTTTGCTGCCGGCGCGTCGCGTGTCTTCATCGGCCACATCGACGCCGCCACGCAGGGCTTCACCGACAACGCCTCGTTCCAGGCCGCGGCGGACGCCCTGTCCATGGTCTCAGGCCGTGTGCGCCTGAACTCGGCGCACCAGATGGGCGGCTGCGGCATGTCGGCCGACCCGACCCAGGGCGTGGTCAACCCGAACGGTCGCCATCACCAGGTGAGCAACCTGTCGGTGCACGACGCGTCGGTGTTCCCGACCAGCCTGGGCCTCAACCCGCAAGAGACGATCTTCGCCATGTCGGCCCGCAACACGGCCAGGCTGGCGCTGGACATCTTCCGCTTGAGGAACTGCGCGTTGACAGCCCAGCCCGACTGATTTTCCGGGGCGCTGCTGCCTCACCTTCAGCCCGGGCCTCCAGCCCGGGCTTTTTTCATGGCGGGTCGGGCCAGACCAGGCGGCCGTTGAGCACCGGCTGCGCGCGCAGGCGCTCGAGTGCAAAGTCGATGAAGCGGCGCACCTTGGCAGACGCCTTGCGCCCTTCGGCATAAACCAGCTGCACCGGAATCGGCGCCGGCTCGTGGTCGGCCATCACCACCTGCAGGCGCCCCGCCAGCACGTCGCCCGCCACCTGGTACGACAAGGCCCGTGCGAGGCCGTGACCCGCCAGCGCGGCCGCGATCGCCATCTCACTGGCATTGGTCACCATCTGCATCTGCGGGTGGGCGGTCTGGCTGGTGGCCTTGTCGTACGGTGGGAAAAACACCCACGGCGCGCTGACCGCACCGTGCTGCGAAAACCCCATGCCACGGTGCTGCGCCAGATCGGCCGGCGTGCGCGGCACACCGTGCTCGGCCAGGTACTGCGCAGACGCCACCACCACACGCCGCACGTGGCCCGCGCGCACGGCGGTGAGGCCGGAGTCGGGCAAGTGGGCGATGCGCACCGCCACGTCAAAACCTTCGTCGAGCAAGTGCACGATCTGGTCGCTGAAAAAAGTGCGCGCCCTGAGCTGCGGCTGCTGCGCCATGAAGTCCAGCAACACGGGCGCCACGTGCAGGCGCCCGAACATCACCGGGGCCGTGATCGACAGCACACCCTGCGGCTCGCTGTGGGCGCCACTCGCCGACGCCTCGGCGTCATCGATTTCGGCCAGGATGCGTTTGCAGTCGGCATGAAAGCGCGCCCCGGCTTCGGTGAGCGACACGCTGCGCGTGCTGCGGCGCAGGAGCTGCGCGCCCACACGCAACTCCAGCGCCGCGATGGCGCGTGTCACCGCCGGCGGCGACACGCCGAGCCCCCGTGCGGCGGGTGCAAAACCGCGTGCATCGGCCACCGCCACAAAGATGCGCATGCCTTCGAGCTTGTCCATCGCGTCATTCCTCTGCGCGAAATGATCAAGTGCGCGCTGCGGGGATTCTGCTTCGGTCCTGCGCTGGCTAAGGTTCACCCCATCGCAACCCCCACCCGACGCCATGAACACGATCCGCCTCTACCAACACCCCATCTCGGGCCACGCCCACCGCGTGAGCCTGTTTCTGTCACTGCTCGGACTGCCGTTCGAGGCGATCGAGGTCAACCTGCTGAAGGGCGAACAAAAGCGACCGGAGTACCTGGCGATGAACCCCTTCGGCCAAGTGCCCGTGATCCAGGACGGCACCCTGACGCTCGCCGACAGCAACGCCATCCTCACCTACCTGGCGCTGCGCTACGACACGAGCGGCCAGTGGTTGCCGCGCGACCCGGTGGGCGCCGCGCTGGTGCAACGCTGGCTCTCGCAAGCTGCGGGTTCGCTGGTCAACGGCCCCGGCAACGCACGCGTCAACGTGCTCTTTCAACGCCCGCAAGACCCGCGTTGCGCCGACATCGCAGCCGCCTTGTTCAAGCGCATGGACGACCACCTCGCCACACAGGCTTACCTCGTCGGCGAGCAACCGACCATCGCCGACATCGCCATGTACTCGTACACCGCACACGCACCAGAAGGTGGGGTGTCGCTGCAAGCCTATGCCCAGCTGCGCGCCTGGTTGCAGCGCATCGAAGCATTGCCCGGGTTTGTCGGCATGGTGCGCAACCCCGCTCTGGCATGAGCAGCACCGTGCATGCAGGTGAACGCGCCCTGCAGCAGCGCCTGGGCGTGCACGAACGCATGGCCGAGGTGATGGGCCAGGTGGTGCGCAACGCCATGCCGACGCAGCACATCGAGCTGTTCGAAAAACTGCCCACGCTGCTGGTGGGCGGGCTCGACGCGCAGCGCCGCCCGTGGGCGACCGTGCTGAGCGGCTGGCCCGGCTTCATGCACGCACCCGATGCGCAGCACCTGCGCGTCGAAGCCCTGCCTCAGGCCGGCGATCCGCTCTCGCTGCAAATGCACATGCCACTCGGCCTGCTGGCGCTGGAGCCGCACACACGGCGGCGCAACCGATTGAACGGCACGCTGGTGGCGCTCGATGCGCAGGGCTTCACGCTGCAGGTCGACCAGAGTTTCGGCAACTGCCCGAAGTACATCCAGGCGCGTGTTCCCCGTTGGGTCCAGCGTGACAAGCCTGCGCTCGCGCAAGTCGAGTCGGCACAACTCAGCGCGGCCGCACTGCAACTGGTGCGCAGCGCCGACACGCTCTTCATCGCATCGGCCACCCCACACGCACGCGGCCATGCCGGTGCGGAAGGAGTGGACATGTCGCATCGCGGCGGCCTGCCCGGCTTCGTGCGCGTGACGCATCACGACGATGGCCCGAGCGTGCTGCACATCCCCGATTACCGTGGCAACCAGTTCTTCAACACGCTGGGCAACCTGCTGCTGAACGCACGCGCCGGCCTGCTGTTCATCGACCACCACAGCGGCGACCTGCTGCAACTCACTGGCCACACCGAGCTGCTGTGGGGCGACGCCGAGGGCCGAGAGATTCGCTTCACCGTCGACAGCGGCGTGTGGCGCGCCGGCGCACTGCCGCTGCAATGGTCGGCGCCCGAGTTCTCGCCGCATCTCATGGCGTGACACCCACGCGACTGCCAGGGCCACACCCAGGCGCTAGCCTCACGGGTTCACACCCACTCAGGAGACCGCGCCATGGACACCAGCCAACTCTTTTCGCTCAAAGGCCGCACCGCCCTCGTCACCGGCGGCTCGCGCGGCATCGGCCGCATGATCGCGGAAGGTTTTCTGTCGCAAGGCGCACGGGTCTACATCTCGGCGCGCAAGGCCGACGCCTGCGACCAGACGGCGAAAGAACTGTCGGCCATCGGCCCGTGTTTTTCGCTGCCGGCCGACGTGTCCAGCCTGGCCGGCGTGCAAGGTCTGGTCGACGCGTTCTCCAAGCGCGAGACGCAGCTCGACATCCTGGTCAACAACGCCGGCGCCGCCTGGGGTGCCGACTTCGATGAGTTCCCCGAAAGCGGCTGGGACAAGGTCGTCAACCTCAACATGAAAACCCCCTTCTTCCTGACGCAGGCGCTCAAACCCCTGCTCGCCAAGGCCGGTGAAAAGCAGCCCGCCAAGGTGATCAACATCGCCTCGATCGACGGCATCGGCGTCAACCCGCAGGAGACCTACTCCTACGCCGCCAGCAAGGCCGGGCTGATCCACCTGACCAAGCGCATGGCCACGCACCTGATCCAGCACAACATCGTCACCTCGGCAATAGCCCCCGGCGCCTTTGCATCAGAGATGAACCGCGCCGCGCGCGACCAGGCCGAAGCGGTGGCCGCGCGCATTCCGGCCAAGCGCATCGGGGTCGATGAAGACATG